>JADCEX010000018.1 GCA_020249825.1 Roseomonas sp. | reverse complement strand
TGCCCGCCAGCGATGAAGCGCGCATCTTCCCCGTAATCGGCCTTGAGCGCCACGGCATCGACGACGCTTCTTGCACGTAAAAAACGGAACGAAGCCGCCTTCATGCAATTCCCCCCTGCCTGGGCTTTTTTCTGAAAGCCCTTAATTATCGCTTGATTAGTTTTAACTTAGCCGAATGTCAAGGGCGAAGAAGGCCGCTTGTTCAGGATTCCTGCGCGACTGGCGCCTTAGGCGCTGGCATGGCCGCGCGACTGCGGTGTTTCGCCTGTTGTTGGCCCGGCGCTTTGACCCGCACGGCCGAGCCAAGTAGCCGATCAAGGACGCCGCTGCTTGCGGTGAAAAGATCATCCATCATCAATTCGATGGCGTCCTCAAAGGCGGCGCGATCGGGCATTGCGTAAACGTAACGTCGAAGATTCCAGTAGAAAAGCCGTCCATGGAGGTGCCAGATATATTCCAGTTCCAAGGGCGTGATCGCGTCGGTCGTAGTGGCGGGGTAGCCCGCTGCGAGACGCAATTCGACACAAACAGGCCGGAAGATCTTCGTCTCAAGGCGATCCAGGGTTCGGCGATTGTAATCGACGCCATCCAATCCGGCGTAGACGAACATGCGCACCCATTCGCGGGAGAAAATGGTTTCTTGAAATTCATGATAAAATTGCGTGAGGCGTGCACGAAGTGATTGTTTTCTGTCAACCACAAGCGCTTCCCAATCGGCGCGCCAACGCATCAGGAACAATTCTTCATAGACTTTTTCGATAAGCGCCTGTTTTGATGGAAAATATTGATAGAGAAGGGGCTGCGTAATGGAAAGTTGGCGCGCCAATTCGCGCGTTTGTCCATCGAAGCCGTGTTCGGAGAAAAAGCGAATGGCGCCTTCGAGTATCTGGCGTTCACGCTCCTCGCGCTTAAGACGTGGCATTCCTTTTTTGGTCCGATTATTTGCGGGACTTTTCATACATGATGGAAAGGCGTTCAGACAAGGTCTGAATAGAAAATAGCCCATTTTTCAAAGTGGAGTATGAGATGCAGCGTCCAGTATGTGACTGCGTCCCCTCTTCGCACGTTGGTGGGGTTTGAGGCGTGTCGGTCTGTGGCGCGATGGCGCGCTGCGTGGAATCCGGCAAGGGCCAATTCCCAGTCCGCTTCGTGATCAGCGCCGATGCGCTGGAGGGGTTCGAGCGTTTCCCTGCGCCGGCTGTAGTAGTCGCCCTGCATCCGCGCCAGCCAAGCGCAAAGCTATCTACGGCAAGTGCGTTCGCGACGCTCGCGTAGCGCGGCGTGCCGCCGGCCAGCGGGAGGAACCTGGCTGCATGGGCGGAATTGCGGCGGCGTGCTGTCATCGTGCCTGCGAAGCGAGATGCCGCAGCGCGTCCGCGAGCGGAATGACATCTGCAAACTGCCGGTCCATGTCGAACAGCGCAATGGCATGAGAGATCGGCACGCGGTCGAACACCGCCTCCTGCACTACTGCGACACGCAAGTTGCAGGAGGACGCATCGAAGACGCTCGCTTGTACGCAGTTGCTGGTCGCGCCGCCTACCACCAGCAGCGTGTCGATGCCGCGCTCGACGATGTAGCCGAGCAGCGGCGTGCCGTGGAAGGCGCTCGGCTTCTTCTTGACGAAGACGATGTCGTTCAGGCCGGGATGCAGCCCTTCCGCCAGCTCCGCACCGCGCGTGCCGGCCAGGCACCAATGCGGGCTCTGCAGCAGGTCGCGCTTGCGGCCATAGACGCCGATATCGGCGCCCGACGCATCCAGTTCGAAGCGCGTGAAGAAGCAGGGCGTGCCGACCGCCTGCGCGGCGCCGACGAGGCTGGCAATCGCCCCCAACGCGGCCCGGCCGACATCGCCGCAGGATGACGGCCAGGCGGCATCGTTGCCTGGCTCCCCGACCATGTAGCGCTGCGCATCGATCACCAGGACGCCGCATTTGCGCCCGAAACCCATCCGCCTGCCAAAGCGGCCCTTTGCCAAGATCGCACGGTCCTCATCGGTCAGGAATCGATCCCAGATCTGCATTGTCGGCTCCGGTGCTGTGCGCGGGATGGTCGGTTCCAGGGGCGTTGACGCCTGGCGGAGGCGAAGGCTAGCGTTGTACGAACATCCGAACAACAGCGTTCCGCGCGGCCCTCCGCGCCTTGGAGGATCATGGCGTCCGAGCTTCCCTTCGCCGCCGGTCTGCATCGCAAATCCTTCGATCCGACGGCGCGCGGCATGCTTGACGGCGTGCGTGTGATCGACCTTTCGCGCCTTGTCGCCGGGAACCTGCTGACGCTCACGCTCGCCGACCACGGCGCGGAGGTGGTGAAGATCGAGCCCCCCGCGGGCGATAGCCTGCGCGCCTGGAAGGTCAAGGGCGTCGAGACCGCCTGGAAGACTTGGTGCCGCAACAAGCGCAGCGTCTGCCTCGACCTGCGCAATCCGGAGGCCGTCGCTGTGGTCCGGAGGCTGGCGCTGGACGCGGCGATCTTCGTCGAGAGCTTCCGGCCCGGCGTGCTGGAGGAGATGGGCCTTTCACCCGCATCGCTGCTGGAGGCCAATCCGCGGCTGGTCATCGTGCGCGTCTCAGGCTGGGGGCAGGATGGGCCGTATCGGCACAAGCCCGGCTTCGGCACGCTGGTCGAGGGCTATTCCGGCTTCGCCTCCATCAACGGCTTCGCGGACCGCGAGCCGGTGCTGCCACCGATGTTCATGGCGGATGCCTATGCCGGTCTCTATGGCTCCACTGCGACGATGATGGCGCTGCGCCATGCGGAAGCGACGGGCGAGGGCCAGGTGATCGACCTGTCCCTGTTCGAGCCGATCTTCGCCATCCTTGAGCCGCAGATGGCCAACTACGCCATGACCGGCGCGCTGAAGCCGCGCACCGGCAGCCGATCCACCAACACGGCCCCGCGCAACGCCTATCGTACAAAGGACGGGAAATGGGTGGGCCTTTCCTCCTCCACCCAATCAGTGTTCGAGCGCCTGATGCGCTCTATTGGGCAGGAGGCGTTGCTGGCCGATCCGCGCTTCGCCACCAACAGCGACAGGCTTCGCCACATCGAGGCGATCGACGGGGTGATCCGCGACGCCGTCGCCACCATGACACTGGCCGAGGCGCTGGCGCAGTTCGACCGCGACGGCGTGACGATCGGTCCGATTCTCGACGTGAGCGACCTGGCGACGGATGCCTATGTGCGCGAGCGCGAGGCCTTGATTGCTGTCCCGGACGCGGAGATGCCGGGCGGCCTACTGCCGATGCATGGGCAGGTGCCGCGCCTGTCGCGCACGCCCGGCGCGCTGCGCTGCCCCGCCCCGCGCCTGGGCCAGGATACGCGTGACGTCTTGGCCGGCGCGTTGGGCGCCGCTGAGGCCGAGCGCCTGATCACGGGCGGCGTCGCGATCGGAGCCAAGGAATGACCAAGCCCCGGCGCCTGTGGAGCGCCATGCTTTATGTGCCGGCCAATGTCCCCCGCTTCGTCGAGAAGGCGCCGAAGGCTGGCGCGGACGCCGTGGTACTCGACCTCGAGGACAGCGTCCCGCATGACCGCAAGCTGGAGGCGCGGGCAAGCCTTGCAGAGGCTATCGCCATCGCCGGATCCGGCGGCGCCGATGTGCTGGTGCGTGTCAATCGTCCGATGCGGCTCGCGGTCGGTGACATCGAGGCCGCCGCCCGCGGCGGCGCGCAGGGCATCCTGCTCACCAAGGTGCTCGGGCCCGACCATGTCCGGCTGGCCGCCGAGATCCTCGCCGAGACGGAGCGCCACCCGATGGCAATCGTCCCGATGATTGAGACCGCAGCAGCCGTGCAGCAGACGGAAGCGATTGCCGCGTCGCATCCGCGTGTCGCGGGCCTTCTGGTCGGCGCAGAGGACTTGGCGCTTGAATGCGGGGCTGCGTCAGACGACGAGTTGATCGTCATGGCCAAGCGGCGCGCCGTGCTGGCCTGCGTGGCCGCTGGCATCTTCCCCTTCGGCACGCTCGGCACGGTCGCGGATTACCGCGACCCGGATGCAGTCCGCGCCCTGGCGCTGCGCTCGCGCCGTTCCGGATTCGTCGGCGCCACCTGCATCCACCCTGCGCTCGTGCCAGTGCTGCGCGAGGCTTTTTCGCCCACACCCGCAGAGCTCGACCTTGCGCGTCGGCAACTGGCCGCGGCGGTGGAAGCGGCCAAGGAGGGGCGGGGCTCCTTCACCGTGGATGGGCTGATGGTGGATGAGCCGATCCTGATCCGCGCGCGGCGCCTGCTGGCTGCCGCAGGCGAGGACGTGGCCGGTGGGTGACGTGCCCGCATCCGATCTCGCGGCATTGGTCGCGACCTCCGCCGAAGCGTTGCACGGCGTCCGCTCGCGCACGGATCCGGGGCGCATCGCGGCGGAGCTCGACCGGCTGAACCGCGCGGTGCGCGACCTGGCACGCGGCGCCGTCGGCCCCTTCGACCATCCGGGCGACTACGCCACCGCCATGCTGCGCAACGCCGACCCGACCAATGGCTGACGCAGCTGACATCCTGGACCTGCCGCTGGCGCGGGCGGCGGAGCGGGTCCGCGCGGGACATGTCACCTCCGTACAGCTGACTGAGGCCGCTATCGCGCGTGCGGAGGCGACGCAGCGGCTCGGCAACGCTTTTGTCGAGATCTTCGCCGATGGCGCGCTGGCGCAAGCGGAGATGCTGGATCGCGACCTGCGGCGCGGCCAGTGCTACGGCCCGCTGCACGGCATCCCGCTGGCCCATAAGGATTGCCTGGAGCGCATCGGCAAGCCGATGCGCGTCGGCTCCGTTGTGACAGATGATCTGCCCTGCACGGCGAGTGCCACGGTCCTGACTCGCCTGGCGGCGGCGGGGGCGGTGGACCTCGGGCGGCTGCACCTGAACGAGATGGTCGCCGGCCCGACGGGGCAGAACCCGCATCTCGGCGATTGCCGCAACGCCTGGGATCCGGCGCGCATCTCCGGCGGTTCGTCCAGTGGCTCGGCCGTCGCGGTGGCGAGCGGGGCGGTGTTTGGTGCGCTCGGCTCCGACACCGGCGGCTCCACACGGCTACCGGCGGCGATGAACGGGTTGTTCGGACTGAAGGGCAGCTATGGGCGCGTGAGCCGCGCAGGCTGCTTCCCGCGCGCTTTCTCGCTCGATTGCGTCGGACCGATGGCGCGCACCGCAGAAGATTGCGCGCTGCTGCTCGGCGCCATCGCCGGGCCTGATCCGCGCGACCCGAGCACGCTCGACGCACCCGTCCCCGACTATGTCGCGCGCCTCGCCGATGCCGCGGATGGCTCGCGCCTGGCGGTGCTGGCCGATACGGGCGAGGTGCATCCCGACATCGCCGTGGCGCTCGACCGCGTGCTGCGCGTTGCGGCCGATATCTTCGGCCCGGTGCAGCGCCGCGCCTTTCCAGCGCTCGCCACCTGCTACGCCATGGGCGATGTCATCTCGAAGGTGGAAGCGGCGACGCTGCACGGCGCCTGGATGGCTGAGCGCCGGGAGCACTACTCCCAGGCGGTGTTCAGCCGCACGGAGCCTGGCCTGCATATCCCGGCGCCCCGCTACCTGGAGGCGCTGCTTCTGCGCGCGAAGGTGCTGCAGCGCTTCCTGGATGAGACCATGCAGGGCTGCGACGTGCTGATCTGTCCGACTATGCCGGTCCCGACGCCGACGCTCGTCGAAGCCGACATGGAACAGGGCGAGCGCGTCTTCCCGGTGGTCGCCGCACTCACACGGCTGACGCGGCCCTTCAGCTATCTCGGCGTGCCGGTGCTGACGATGCCAGCCGGGCTCGACGGCAACGGCATGCCGATTGGCCTGCAGTTGATCGGGCGCCCGCTTGGCGAAGCGCGGCTGCTGGCGCTGGCGCACTGTCTGGCGCCGCTGATCGGCTGGTCCTGCTCGCCCAGCCAGACCGCCTTGGCGCGTGCCGGAGCGGGTATGTCGTAGTCCTTTTGGACAGAGCAACGGGAGGAGGCCTTCATGACCAAGACACGCAGGACCATTCTGGCAGCCACGGCGGGGGCATCCGCCGCGCTCGCCTTCGGGGGTGAGGCTGCAGCGCAGGCCAGCTGGCCCGCGCGCCCCGTGCGCCTCATCGTTCCCTTTCCCCCGGGCGGCAGCAATGACGTGCTCGCGCGGGCGCTCGCGGAGCGTCTGTCGCCGCGGCTCGGCCAGCCGGTGGTGATCGAGAACCGGGGCGGTGCAGGCGGTGCGATCGGCGCCGATGCCGTCGCGAAAAGCGCGCCGGATGGCTACACGCTGATGTTCATCTCCAGCTCGCTCACCACCAATGCGGCGACCCAGCCGCTGCCCTACAACCCCGCGACCGACTTCACCGCAGTGGCACATGTGGCAAGCGCACCGATGATCGTCGCGGTCGGCGCCGATTTTGAGGCGCAGACGCTGCAGGACCTGCTGCGCATCGCGCGCGCGCAGCCGAACCGGCTGCGCTTCGGCGGTGCCGGCCCGGGCGACACAAGCTTCTTCGCCGGCGAATTGCTGAAGCAGGCAGCTGATATACAAATGGAAGCTGTGTCCTATCGTGGAATCGTGGATGCTCAGACCGACGTCGCCGCCGGCCGCATCGAGTTGGTGGTGACAACGCTGGCCTCAGCCCGATCCCTGATCGATGCCGGCAGGATGCGCGTGTTAGCCGTGGCCGCGGAGCAGCGGGATCCGGCACTGCCGAATGTCCCGACTGCGCGGGAAGCGGGTCTCGACTTTACCACGGGCGTCTGGTTCGGGCTGTTCGGCCCGGCCGCGATGCCCGCGCCGGTGGTCGCGCGGCTGAATCGCGAGGTGAACGAGATCCTTGGGGACGCAAGCTACCAGGAGTTCCTCGCCCGCGTCGGCGCCACCGCCGCCCCGCAGACGCCAGACGAGTTCCAGGCCAAGCTGCGGTCCGAAGTCCAGCGGTGGACCAACATTGCGCGCCGCGCCGGCGTCGCGATACGCTGACATGATTACTGCCTCATTCATGGCCGCAGAAAAGCGTCCAGAGCAATGGCAATAGCAGCGCCGTCGCTAAGGCATTGAGCCCCATATTCGGGAGGGGTTGCGCGATAATGCGCTGCCCTACGCGCCGAGGTTTGCACTTAAGCTGCTGAAATCACGCCGAAAGGGTGCAAACCATGCCGGGCTTGGGTGCAAACCAAGTGCAAACCTGAAGGGCCTAGGTTTGCACCTAAGTCATTGAATTCACGTCGCTATGGTGCAAACTGCAACCCATATTTTTATTCTGACGCTAGAGGGGTCGCGCGCGTCTGCTCCCCGCATACAAAATCGCCAGGAAGGAACCATGGCCTCGACTGCGCATTGGCCGCAGCCACAGCAACTTCTCAAGGATGACAAGAAACTACGACATGTGGATTCCACAGTGCAACGGGCTTTAGTGTAACAAAGCGCTAAAAAATGGTGCTGCATTGGTGCGATAGAATCCAGTATTGACAGCGCCGCCATCGGGTGATGCCGTCGTCCATCCCACAACATCAGTAGGTCACGATGCAGGACACGGCCCTCCGCGAAAAGCTGCGCAAAATTGAGGCGCTGTTCGCAGGTGCAGCGACGCCCGGTGAGCGCGATGCGGCAGAGGCTGCGATGCTCCGTGTCAAGGCACGCCTCGCTGAGATCCAGCGCAGCGAGCAGCCGGTCGAGGTGCAATTCTCAATCCAAGATCATTGGGCGCAACATCTGTTCATCGCCCTATGCCGCCGGTACGGGCTACGCCCTTATCGCCTTCCGCGGCAGAAGCGCAGCACGATCATGGTGCGTCTGCCACGCGCCTTTTCGGACCAGATCCTATGGCCGGAATTCCTACAGCTGAACGAGGTTCTGCAAGCACATCTCCAAGACATTACCCTCAAGCTGATTCGTGATCATGTGCATGCTGATGCGGGCGATGCTGAGGAGATGGCGGAAAAGGGTTGACCACGCGCGCCAGCGATTTGCGCGCGCACGGTGGCGGCTACCCCGCGGCTTGGCAGTTTGTCGCAAATGTCGCTTACGCGCGCGCGAGCAGACAGGTGGCAATGGGCGCATCAGATGTGTGAAAAAGGCGGCGTTTTGGCTTTCCCTTCTCTCACGCGCGCAAGCGACAAAATCGACATTTAGGGGCGAGGATAGGCCCCAGGCGCTGGCCGATCACGCGCTGGCCGATTAGCCTTAGCATCCAGCCGGAGCCGATCCAGCGCATTGCGCGCGAGGCTGCCGATGACGGCCTGCTGCAACGCTTTTGCTACGCCGTTCCAGCGCGCCAGGATCGTGGTGTCGATCGCGAGCCCGATCACGCATCAACCGAGCGTTACTATGGAGTGGTGAACGCGATGGCCGGCTTGCTGCCGCCGTCGGCGTTGCCCGGGGCAGAGCCGCGGGTGGTGGTCCTTCATCCTGATGCTCAAGTGCATCGCTTGGCGATCCTGGATCTGGCCGAAGCCGTTGCCGCGATGCCGGATACATCGAGCCGGATGAAATCGGCACTTGGCAAATGGCCAGGGCTATTCGCACGCATGACGCTGCTGTTCCAGTTAATCGATCATGCAGATGCGCTGCATCAAGGGATCGTGCCGTCCAATGTCATGGTGGCGCCTGAGACGGTGGCGCGGCGCAGCGCGGCTTATATGCGCGATGTCCTGCTGCCGCATCTGCTGCGGGCCGAGGCTGTGATGTTCTCCAGCGTGCAGTCGGGTCATGCCCGGTGGATCGCGGGTTTCATCCTGTCGCGCGAGGACGGGCGCCTCGCTTTACGCGACGTTGTTCGCGCCTATGGCCCCCTGAAGGCGCCGGAGCAACGCAACGAGCTGCTGAGCGTCATGCAGTCGCTGGAGACCATGGGCTGGCTGAAGGCCGAAGCACAGGAAAATCCGGCGCGGCCACCGACGGCGTGGGAGGTCAATCCGCTGGTGCGGGAGCGGTTCGCGCGCCGGGCCGCGGAGGAACGCACTGCCCGGCAGCTGGCAAAGGCGCGCATCGCTGCGACGCTGGCACGCGTTGGGCAGACGCCGGGTGCCGCAGAAGAGGCGAAAAATGAATCAACAGCGGCACTGGGGGTAGCATGATGCATTACCAAGTAGAAAGCGAGCGTTGCCGCTTCGTTGCCGTGCCGTGTCCGCCAGATTCCCAGCCGCTGGAAGCAGGTGTGCTGCCTCGGCATGATGATACGTTGAAGCACGCGGATCGAATGCCCAGCGGTGGGAAGTCGATCAATGCGCCACGCGACATCCCTGGCGTCCCGCAACGCGATGCGGAGGCCATCGTGGTCTATAAAATAGACCGCCTGTCACGGTCTTTGATGGATTTCGCCAAGCTGGTCGAGGTGATGGACGCGCACGGCGTGACCTTCGTTTCCGTCACCCAGTCCTTCAATACCACCACGTCGATGGGCCGGCTGACGCTGAATATTTTGCTTTCCTTCGCGCAATTCGAACGCGAGGTGATTGGCGAGCGCATTCTACGCCGCATTTCTGCCGCGCAAATCGAGGGCGCTGTGATTGGCCAGGTGCGCGCCCTGCTGCGCCAGCCGGAAATCGTGGCGGGTGGCTGGCTGGCAGCTCGGCATGAAGCGCCCGACCTTTCCGAAGAGGACGCGCGCGATGCCCTGGCGCGGCTCGATCCGCTTTGGGAGGAGCTTTTCCCGGCCGAGCAGCAGCGCATCATCCATGCCCTGGTGAACCGCGTGGTGGTGGGCCCGACCGGTGCTGACATCCGGCTGCGGGTAGAGGGGCTGGGCAGCCTGGCACGCGACCTGGGGCGGGGAGGGCAGGCAGCATGACGATGCCTGTCTCCCACATCACCGTCCGTGTGCCGCTGACCATTCGCCGCCGCCCAGGCCGCAAGACCCTGGTATCCTTGGGGTTTGGTGCCGACGGCGGACGAATTGCGACCAAGGCCGACCCAGCGCTGGTGAAGGCGCTGGCGCGCGCGTTCCGCTATCAGAAGCTGCTGGATGATGGCCACTATGCCAGCATCAGTGAAATGGCGGCGGGGGAGAGGATCGAGCGGGGGTACCTCGGGACCCTGCTGCGGCTGACGCTGCTGGCGCCGGATCTGGTCGAGGTGATCCTGAACGGGCGGCAGCCCGAGGGGGTGCCGCTGCCCCGGCTGCTGGAGGGGGTGCCGGTGGGGTGGGCACATCAGCGGGAACGTCTTTTGTCCGGCGCGCCGTCACGACTCACCGAACGCTAGGTCTGAAACGAGACGTAACATCCAATCCTATCGCTTCGGGAGCCAGCGCTTTGCGATGCGGCAGGCAACCGTGAAGGCGGGATTGAAGACATTGCCGACATCATAGCGGACGACCTGGCCCATCAGATGGCTGGCGGCGCGGGCCTCCAAACCATAGTCTTCGCCGAGCCAGCGCGACATCTCGGTCGTGGCGTGCTGCAGAGCCTGATCAAGCGGCCGCGCATTGCCAACGGTAAAGATGTCGTCAGCCGTCTCGCCCCGCGGCCAGGTGATCTTCCGCTTCAGCACGCGGAAGGTGACCTCCATCTCAAAGGAAGTCTCAATGCCGGTGCCGACGATCTCGCCGTCGCCTTGGCAGGCATGCCCGTCGCCCAAATAGAAAAGCGCACCGGGCACCGCGACGGGAAACCAGGCCGTCGTGCCGGGTGCGAATAGCCGATAGTCCATGTTGCCGCCATTCTGGGCGCTGGTCGCGGTGGACAGCGCCTGCCCGCCGGCCGGCGCAACGCCGAAGCAGCCGATCATCGGCTGGATGAGCGGGGCGAAATCCTCAAGCCCTTCCACCTTGTCCTGCAGCCGTACCGTGCCTGCCTCGCGGTCAATATCCCAGACGACGCGCTGCTGCGGTGGCCTGTCGAGGATGGCGGCCGGGTCCAGCACGGTCAGGGCGAGCGGCGAATAGGTCCAGCCGGTCGCCCGGCTCGGTGTCAGCCGATCGATGCGCACGGCAAGCGTATCCCCGGGCTCGGCGCCTTCAATGAAAAACGGACCCGTCATCGGATTTGGCCCGCTGGCGACGGTGATTTCCCGCGCATCCAGGCCGGACGCATCGATGGTGTCGGTCACCACGGTGTCGCCATCAGCAACGCGAAGGCAGGGTTGAGCGACGCCGATCGCGTTGAAGTATCGTGTGGGGTGAAAGCGGTGCTTGGCCATGGGCTTCCTGGGATTTCTCGCTGAGTTGGGCCGCTTGGTCCGCGCCAAAGCGAGCTTTAGTCACGTTAGGAACGGGGGCGCGCGGCGGTCAAGGCGGAGCGTAGGCGGGGGCTTGGCATCGATTACGACACAAGCCGATCCGGCGCTGGTGAAGGCGCCGGCGCGGGCGCCCGGGCTCCCCGATATCCGTAGCTCGGCCTCGAACTTTCGTACTAAAACGCCCCAATTCAGCCCCTGATTTCGGAAATCTTTCGGGTAAGTTTCAGCCCATTCTCGGGACTTCGCCCCAGAGTCGGCGGCATTTTCCCCCTGCCGGAACGAGCCGGCCTTCAGGGGGTTCAGACCATGTATTCCGAATTCAACTCGCCACTTCTGGGCCAGGCGCTGGTTGGCGCGGTCTTGGCCATCTTTGCGCTGGGAATGGCCTTCTGGCTCCTTCTTGCTTTCCGAATCGCCTGCGCGGTGGTCCGCAAGCGTGCCACGCTTGAACGCGCATTGCTGGCCAGCTCCAAGCTAGAATCCGCCCCAGCGCCGCAGCTGAAAGCCCGCGCGTCATGATTACCGCAGTCTTCCTGATGCACTTCTTCCTCTGCGGCCAGACGGAAATGTTCTGCGAGGAAGGGCGCATGACCCACCATTCCTGCGCCGCGGCTGAGGCTTGGCTGCGCGTCGGGCTGCAGCCTGATCAGGCGCTGCTGGTTTCCGCCTGCGAGACCACTGATCAGCAAAACCCGAGCGCCGTCGCCCTGCCGGACGAACCCGCGCTGCCGCTGATTGCAACGCGCAAACTGCCGAAAGGGGGTGAGTGATGTCTCCGATCTCCCCCTGGCTCCGCCATCGCGGCTGGTTGGTCGTGCTGGGCGCCTTTCTTATCCAGGTTGTTGGCTTCGGTGCGATTTACTCAAGCTCTGCCTTCTCGGCTGAAATTGCAGCAAGCCTCGGCATGGATCGCGCGGATGCCGATCTGGTGATGGGGCTGAGCCTGGGCTTAAGCTTCCTGGTCAGCGCCATCAGCGGATCGCTGGCGGATCGCTTTGGGCCGCGCCCGCTTGCCGTGTTCGGTATGGTGCTTGTTGCGTCCGGCTTGGCCCTGGCGGCGCTGGCGCAAAGTGCCACGACGCTTTTCCTTGGCTACGGGCTGCTGCTGGGGCTTGGGGTCGGCTTGGCCAATGTTCCATCCATTGCCGCAGTGCAGCGCTGGTTCCTTGTGAAGCGAGGCCTTGCCACTGGCCTTGCCGCCGCGGGCATGGGGGTAGGTACCTTCCTGGTGCCGATCCTCAAGGACCTTCTTTCCGGCTTTGGCGATTGGCACACCATTTTCCTCTGCTGCGCCGCGCTGTCCGCATTGGTTGGCTTGGCCGGAGCCCTGCTACTGGATGCGCGGCCCGAAAGGCATGGCATGGGGCCGGATGGCAGGCGGCTCAACCCGGCGCTCGCCACGCCTCCGGCCGAGGGCATAAGCCTTGGCCAGGCTTTGAACAGTCGTGCCTTCCAATACGCACTGCTTGGTACACTACTGGTTTCGATCCCGGTCTCCGCGCCATTGATGTTGCTGGCGGGTTCGGCTGAAGCGCAAGGGCTCAGCCATCAGCAGGCGATTGGGCTGCTCGGCTTGGTCGGCGCGGGTTCACTCTCTGGGCGTTTCATCCTGGGTGCAGCGGCAGATCGGCTTGGCCGGCGCTTTAGCTTCCTGGTCATCTGCTTTGCGCTTGGCCTTGTCATGTTTGGCTGGGCTGCAGCGCGAGACGCCTGGTCGCTTTACGCCTTCGCCCTGGTCTATGGCGTGCTGCACGGCAGCTTTGTCGCGTTGCTGCCCGCCTTTACCGCGGATGTTTTTGGTCGGCGCGCAATCGGCGGCCTGATTGGCGCGCTTTACACAAGCCGCGGCGTGGCGCTTCTGAGCGGCCTGCCACTGATGTGTGCCGGTATCGCCTTCTTCGGCACCTATGAGGTATCGATCGTAGTCTGCGGCCTGGCCGGCTTGTTCGGTGCCGTCTTGCTTTGCTTGGCGCGGCCCGAAGCGGCCGGTGAGCGCAAGCTTGTGCCCACCAAGCGCCCTATATTCGCGACAGCCACACGTGCAACAGCGCCGGCGAAGACGGGGCAAACTGTCCTGGCCCTTTGGCTGCTGTCGGTTCTTGGCCTTGGGACCGGCATGCTGGCTGCTTCGCCACGCGGTGCCGCGGCCGAAGCGCTGGTGCCCGATACTGCGATCCGCGCCGCCAACCTGCCCATCACCCAGGCACGCGGCGGCGTTCGGTCCTTCGCGGTGGAACTCGCTGGTGGCGCGGGCGTTTTCGATATGCCGGAAGCCGCGGCCCATCACCCAGTCCCAGCGGTGCTGATCCTGCATGATGCCTCGGGCGCTGATGGCCGGGCCGCTTCCTATGCCGAGCACTTGCTGGGCGCGGATATTGCCGTGCTGGAATTGCGCGAAGGGGATGTCGCCGCGGCGGGCGCTGCGCTTGCAGCACTTGCAGCCGATCCACGCATCAACTCGGCACGGCTTGGCATACTCGGCTTCGGTACAGGTGCCCGCTTGGCCTTGGAACTGCCCGGCACCGCAGCGCGCGCCTTGCTCTATCCCGGCTGCGGCACCCTGGCCGGAGCGCGCAAAATGGCGATCGCGGTTGAACCCGCACCGCTGGCCCGTCGCGTCGCCTGGATAGGCGAAGCCGGCATCCGCGACTTTGTGGGTCCGGCGGAATATGCCTGGAACTATAATGTCTCAGGCGGCGCGCCTGGCTTCGCCCTGTCGCATAAAAGCGCCGCCATCCTGCTGCTGCATGGCGCCGAAGACCCAGCCAACCCGGCCGAGGCTTGTGCCTTCCTATGCGAAAGCCTGCGCGCGACGGGCGTCGAGGTTGAGCACCAGGAAATCCCCGGTGCCGGCTATGCCTGGGATTACCCGCAGCTTGGCACACCGCGGGAAGTGATGCTGCCCACCCCCGGCACAGCAGAGCGGGTGGCGGCACGCCCATGGCCCGCCATGGCAGCGCAAACGGCGGCATCGGTGGCCGGGTTTTTCGCCACGACTCTGGCGCGGTGATCCCATGTCTGATTTCATCACGCTTTCGCCGCATCGGCCCCCAGCGCCACAGGCCGCATCGCCGCCAAGCTTGCGCATCGGCGCAGCGATCTTCCTGCCGGCGCCAGGCTTTCTGATGATTGGGGCGCAGCAAAAGCGGCTCCGCCCCAAAACCGCTGATGTGCTGAAGCTTCTGCTGGAAAACCAAGGCCGCATGGTGCCGCGGGAAGAATTGCTGCGGAAGGTCTGGCCCGACCTTGGCGTGACGGATGATAATCTGACCCAATCCATCGGCGAAATCCGGCGCGCCTTGGGCCCGGGCTTGGCCGGTTTGCTCAAGACAGTGCAGGGCCGCGGCTATATCCTTTCATCTTCAGCCGCCATGGACCCTGCGCCACAAGCTGCGCCTGCTGCAAGCGCGGCTGATGCCATGATATCTCCGGTCCCTACCGGTGAACCCTATGAGAGCCGCGTGAGGCAGCTTGAATTGCGTGTCGTGCAGCTTGAACGGCTGCTGCAACGGCGCATTTTGGATTTTGCCTAGGGCAGATCACGTTCAGATGGAACCATCTGAACGTGTGAAGATGCTCGAAAAACAACGATGTAGAGCGTGTTGCGTGAACCTATGTGAACGCAACACACTCTAAGTCACCAGCGGTGCAGCGCTGGCCAGCGCTTCGCGCGTAGCCGCGCGGACAACCGCGCCCGAATTGCCAGGAACAAACTTGGGCGCCAGCAGGCAATGCCCCTTTCGGGGCAAAGCCTGTGGCAGCGCACTTATCCCAGCACGCCCAATTCCCAGGTGAAGTATTCGATCACCGCCGCCGGAATCAGGCCATAACCGCGCGGAAAATCCCAATCGCCGCCTGGCTGCGGCGGCAAGGGCGAATTGCGCCCAAAATATTCCACACCCCAACTATTGCGGACCAGAAAAAACCCCGGCAGTTTCTTATTGTCGATATAGCCGGGATACTGCGCCGCTGTGAGTCCGGGCACTTGTGGCAAATAGCCCACCACGCAAACCGCATGCCCAGCCAGACCAACAATATGGTGGGGTTCCGGCACACGGAGCACGCCGGTATTCCAGAAATTTTCGGCATGCCATACATTGCCATTTGGCATTTTTGGATCAGCCGAGCCTGCAAGGCTGACGACGACCGCCTTCCCATCTTTTAGCCAATCAAAGGTCTTGCGTGCCAAGCCCGGGGGGCGCGTTTCATAATTCGGATAGTCATCACCCGTGAGTGTGCGTTTGTTCTTCCCTGCGGCCTTCTTGGCTTTCTGGGAGATTGGGTGAGCGACCTGTTTCCATTTTTCCTCGCTATCGGCAATATCCGCTTTCTCCAGATAATCTCTGCAAAGACTTTCCGGCGCAGCGCCAATTTTTTGCAGAACCTTGGCCACATCGGCCTGCTTCAAACCGCCGCCCTGATAGGCGGGCAATAAAATATTGGGGGAGGCGACCACATCGCCGCGGCCCAGCCTATAGAGAAACCGCGCTGAAAGCCGATCCGGCGCCAGTTTCTTGTCCCTTCGTGCCATTTGCAATTCAAGGCCGGCAGCCACGGCAAAACCCATGCAGGAAGGCCAGGGCCGTTGATCCCTGACTGGCCAAACCAATTTTTCCCGCAGATCCAGCTTCTCCTTCGGCAAACTACGAACTACGGGGTGGTTGACATAGTTCTTTTCGACCGCGGCGACATAGACAGCTGCGGTCGCTTCCCTTTCTTGGGGGGCGCCGACGGGACTAAGTGGACCAAGCGCTGCCAATGGCGCATCATAGGCACGAGAGGCCTGACGCTGCTGCAGGCCAAGAAATTCGGGGCTGAGCGCCCCGCTTTCGTATAACGCCTTGATGATCTTGGCCCAGACATCTTCTGGACCATACTTCGTCCAGTCAATGCCAAGCTGCGCCTGTACCTTTGGGTCCGGTAGCGACGGGGTATTCAGAAGGAAAGAATAGGCCTGATTCGGTGTGGTCAGGCCAAAAGCCAGCAGATCATTGATGACCTGATCAGGAATACCGGCCCGTCGCAGGATGGCGATCAGCTCCGAAGGCCCCACAGTCGTTTCGATGCTTTCCTGGGTCATGGTTATTGATTACCTGGCGGCAGCAATTGCTTCACCTTATCGGCCACAACATCCGCAAGGCTGCGATAGGGCTGGAATTGGTCCGGCGATTGATAGGCAGTTGTATCCACCCATTCGGCCTTGATGTCCTTGACAAGCTTGCCCAATTCCGTGTCGGCTTTGGGGTTGAGCAAATTGGCCCAAAGCGCCGTCATTTGGGCGGCGAGCCATTTGCCGGCCTCAGAATCCGGCGAAAAATGAACGCCGGCGATTTCGCGGTTGCGCGCGATGCGATGCGCGAAAGCCTTGGCAGGTTCCGCGATGCCATGCGCGGGCTTGCCCTTTTCTTGCAGGATGGCCGTCAGCATGTCGGCAATCAAATGGCTTTGGAATGAATGATTGCTCGGGTAGGAAGGATGCCGCGGCGTTGGCACGATGGGTGTTAGGGCCGGGTAGATTTGTGCCGGCCGCGGCGCCTTGAAATGCCGCTTCCAATGCATGCCGATCACGGTGGCCACGCCAAAGCCGAGATAGACCAGGGCAGCCGTGGCGGGCCGGCGGGATTGATGCGCGCCAAGGAATTGGCGCCAATCGCCATCAAGTGCTGCATTCTGTTGCAGGATTTCTGCCTGCCGTGCCGGCCGCAACATGGCTGCCTCACGCAGGCTATTGATTTCACGCTTGAGAAATTCGCCGCTAATCGCGGCGTTTTTACTCATGTAAATGGGATCGCTTGGCTTTTTCGTCTCCCAATTCGTCTTCAGCAATGCGGGCAGGCAAAGCTGGGCGCGGAGCGCCGGGGACCACCAGGCATCGCTGAAGGATGTTTTACCGAAGGTGATCAGCAGCGGGTAATTGCCGGGTATCTTCGGGGCATAGGGGTTACTCGGTAGGGGTTCTTCCTCACCAAGCAGTCCAGATAGGGCAATGCCTGGTAGAACGGACCCACCGCTCATTCCCCCATCCATCCCTCCGTCCATCCCTCCATCCATTCCTCCATCCATTCCGCCATCACGAAACCCAGACATCGTCATTCTCCTCACCAATTTGTTGCAAAAAGTTAATGATCATGCTACGCAGGAACTCCAGCCATGATCAGAAATTCAGCATATTTGCGCCTTCTGTCTGCGCTTTGATTGCCTCCGACACTTGCGATCTGTAGGGCACGCAAATCAGGCTGTAGAGCCATTAACTCGTGGCGAAGAGCAACGGCCTCATCAAGCCGTCCCTCCGCCGCAAGGGCAGCAATTGTAACGCGCAAATTGCTTGTGTAATTTGGGTTTCGGTGGTGGGAACGCAGGCCCCATTCAACCGCCTCAGAAAAGCGATCGGCGGCGAAAAACCCAAGGCTTAGAAAGTGTTCATGGCGAAAGCGGAACGGATCAAGAGGAGAAAGCTCCAATACGCGCTTCGCCCGTTGAATGGCTTCTTCAGCTTTGCCAGTGTAGGAGAGCGTCGGTATCGTCCAGCACAAGGTTTCCACGTCATTGGGTGCCATATCGAACGCCCGTTGTAGGAGGCCTGCGCCAGTGGAGTAATCGCGTTCCATGATCGTGCGGCTATGTCCGAAAAGCGATAAAGTGCGCGCATTATCCGGGTCCAGCCGCAGCGCGATCTTCGCGGTTTTTTCCATCAGTGCCTTGTCGCCTGCCCAGTCATTCGACCAGCCTTGGAACATGCGTAAGGTCAGCCAACCGGCATAGGCGCCATGCAAATTGCCATAGCCGGCATCAATGCCAAGCGCATGTTCCAAAAGCCGTCCCGCTTCAGTGAAGGATTCCCTATCAAGCCGGGCGATCATTTCACGGGCGCGCAACAGCAAATGATAAGCGCTAAGATGTTCCGGGGGGCGCCGCAGGCTGCAGCGCAGCTCCGCAGCCGCAATCTGGGGCACCAGCGCATGGGCAATGCGGGTTGCCGCTTCATCCTGGAAATCGAATAATTCGTCGCGCCGCAGGTTGACGCTGTCAGACCATAATCTTG
>JADCEX010000179.1 GCA_020249825.1 Roseomonas sp. | reverse complement strand
GGGCCTTCAACGCTATCCAGCGAGAAATGGCCGAAATTGCCGCCCGTGCCGAATTTCACATTGTCGAACACGAAGAATTCCGCTTCCGGGCCGAAGAAGGCGGTATCGCCCAGGCCGGTGGACTTCAGATATTCTTCGGCCTTCTTCGCGGTGGAGCGCGGGTCGCGGTTGTAGCGCTGGCCGGTGGAGGGCTCATAAATGTCGCAGAACAGGATCATCTGCGGCTTGGCCGAGAAGGGATCCATCACGGCGGTGGTCGCATCCGGCATCAGGATCATGTCGGATTCATTGATCGCCTTCCAGCCCGCGATAGAGGAACCATCGAACATGATCCCTTCTTCGAAGACTTCCGGTTCAATGGTGGAGACGTGCTGGGCAGTGTGCTGCCACTTGCCGCGCGGATCCGTGAAACGGAAATCCACATATTCCACGCTATGTTCCTTGATCATCTCCATCACCTTGGAGACGGCATTGCCACCCGCGGCGGCTGCTGGCTTCTTGGCCATACTCTGCGATCCTATTCCCTGCTAACGAACCCCGAAAAAACTGCCCCGAGCCGCGACTTCGGTATCCCGCGGCCCAGTCCGGCACCTGGCAAATGCCTTGATGGCATCTGCCCGGCTTACTCAGGTGCGGCAGGGTCTATTCCCGCCGCCCCTCGCCCCGCAACCCCTGCCGAGATGGGGTGGGGCGAAACTCAAAACCCTCAGACCGCGTCTTCGCCCCGTTCGCCGGTGCGGATGCGGATCACTTCCGACACGTCTGATACAAAAATCTTGCCATCGCCGATCCGGCCCGTGCGGGCGGCGGCCTGAATGGCCTCAACGGCGCGGTCGAGCATGTCATCGCTGCAAATCACTTCCACCTTCACCTTGGGCAGAAAATCAACAACATATTCGGCGCCGCGATAAAGCTCCGTATGGCCCTTTTGCCGGCCAAAACCCTTCGCTTCGATGACTGTCAGGCCCTGCAAGCCAATTTCGTGCAGCGCGTCCTTCACCTCATCCAGCTTGAAGGGCTTGATGATGGCCTCGATTTTCTTCATCGCTCCCGTCCCATTATGGGGTTGACCCCATGCCATGCTCGGCGGCGCCATGCCCCGCTTCCTCGGGCCGCATATGGCATGTGGTAGGGGGCGGGGACAATCGCGCCCGGGCAAGAAAAATGCTTTTCTGGGCAGAGGTCGCCTTATTTTTGGTCATAAAGCCCAAAATACTTGCATTGCCACCCAATGGCTTGCCCCCTGCCGCCTGGCACCCCATAAGCGGGGATGGGCTGGCAGCGACCAGCCGTGGTTCAAAGCAGTCGGGCAGGTTAGATGAAGCCGCAGAACGAAGTCCTTTCAGGTATTGGCACCACCATCTTCACCGTCATGTCGGCGCTCGCCAATCAGCATGGCGCGGTCAATCTGGGCCAGGGTTTCCCTGATTATGATGGCCCGGCAGATGTCATCCATGCCGCCGCCGCCGCGCTTCTGGATGGCCGCAACCAATACCCGCCGATGAGCGGCGTGCCGGAACTCCGCCAGGCGGTGGCGCATCACAATAAGCGCTTCTATGGCATTGAGGCAGACCCGAATGCCGAGGTTGTGGTGACCTCTGGCGCCACGGAGGCCATCACCGCCTGCCTCATGGCCGTGCTCAATCCCGGCGATGAATGCGTGCTGATTGAACCGCTTTATGACACTTATTTGCCGGTGGTGCGGCTGCTTGGCGCCGTGCCCAAGCTGGTGCGCCTCAGCCCGCCGGAATGGGCGCTGCCGCGTGCGGAATTGGCCGCGGCTTTCGGCCCGAAGACCAAGGCGCTGTTGCTGAATTCGCCGATGAACCCGACTGGCAAGGTCTTCACGGAAGAGGAGCTCCGCTTCATCGCGGGTTTGCTGGAACAGCATGATTGCTACGCGATTTGCGATGAGGTCTATGAGCATCTGACCTTTGATGGCGCCAAGCATATTCCGCTGATGACATTGCCCGGCATGCGGGAACGCTGCATGCGGGTGGGCAGCGCGGGCAAGACTTTTTCGCTAACCGGCTGGAAGATCGGCTACATTACCGCTGATCGCAGCATCGCACCCAATGTGACGAAGGCGCATCAGAACCTGACCTTCACCACCGCACCCAATCTGCAACGCGGCGTGGCGGTGGGCTTGATGAAGGATGATGCCTATTTCGCTGGGCTTTCGACGCATTTGCAGGCGAAGCGCGACAAGCTCGGTGCGGGCCTTGCGCAGCTTGGCTTTGATGTGCTGCCGACCAAGGGGTCCTATTTCATCACGACCGATTTCCGGCCGCTTGGCTTCAATGGCGATGATGTCGCGTTCTGCCGCACGCTGACCGAAGAAGCCAAGGTCACTGCGATTCCGGTGACGGCCTTCTACGCCAGTGAGGATGCGCCATCGCATTACGCGCGCTTTGCCTTCTGTAAGGGCGATGCGGTGATTGATGAGGCGCTCACGCGGATGGAAAGCTGGCTTTCGAAACGGCGGGGGTGATACCTCGCGTCAATATCAAGAAAATTCTCAGTTATTTACTAGGAAATCTTTAAGCGCCGCAAGGAAACCCTCGGGATTTTCCGCATGCAGCCAATGGCCGGCGCGGGGGATGCTGACAAACCCAATGCGAGGAAACAGCGCACGAAACGCCGCATGATCCTCGGCGCGGATATAGGGCGAAAGCGCGCCAGCCATGGCCTGCGCCGGACCATCAAACCGCGCGCCTTGTGGCGGCGCGAAATCCTCGATCTCCGGCATGGCGTCGGCGATTTCAGCAAGGCCGATACGCCAGCTTGGCTGTGCGGTTTCAAAGCGGAGATTCTGCAACAGGAAGCTTCGGATCGGCGCTTCCGGCACAGCGGCGCGCAAGGCCTGATCGGCTTCTGCGCGCGTCAGGCCGGCATGCAATGGAACCGCCTGCATTGCAGCTACCACAGCGCGCAAGCCGGGCGGATAGGGGCGTGGCGCGATATCGGCGATGATCAGCCGTTCCACCAATTCGGGCCGTGTCAGCGCCAGCATCATGGCCGCCTTGCCGCCCATGGAATGGCCCAGCACCACAGCGCGTTCTATGCCAAGCGCCGCCAGGGTTTCCGCCACATCCTCCGCCTGCGCCGCGTAGCTCATGCCCCGAGCATGCGGCGCTGCGCCGTGATTGCGCAAATCCAGCGCCACCACCCGGTATTCAGCAGCCAAAGCCTTCTGCACCGCGCCCCAATTGCGCGCTGAGCCAAACAAGCCATGCAGCAGCACCAAGGGTGCCCCCTGCCCGGCTTCCAGCGCCTGCAACCGCATGCCTATTCCACCGCCGCCAAGATGACCGAGGCCGCAATCAAGCCGCCGCCAAGAATCATATCCCAGCCAAAGGGCTCACCCAGCCAAAGCGTGGAGACAAATACCCCAAAGGCCGGCACCAACAGAAAGGCCACCGAGGCCACCGCGCCGGGCAGGCGCCGCCCGACTTCCACCACGCACCAGGTGCCGATGGGTGCCACGATCAGGCCGATATAGAGCAGATAGGGCCAGGCGGAGAGGCCGATCGGCGGTGCTCTTTCGCTCATCAGCGCGAAGGGCAGGATGACCAGCGCACCGATGGAAAAGGCCCAGGGCAGCAAATCAAACATCGGGGATTTCGGTGGAAAGCGCCGCGTGACGATGATGGCGATGCTCCAGAGCAGCGCGGCGAGGATCAGCATGCCATGCCCCGCCAATTGCCCCGGCGCAGTCCAATCCACCGCCCAGGGGCCGGCCAGGACCATGATACCGGCAAGCCCCAATAGCGCCGCCAGCCAGCGCCGCCCGGAAACCTGTTCACCCATCACCAGCATGGACAAGGGAATGAGCCAATAGGTGACAACAGCGGAAATGATCGCGGTGCGCCCCGCTTCCACCAGCGCAACGGCGGCATGGGCAAGCACGAAAAACCCGCCAAGTTGCAGAATGCCAACGGCAAAAACGGTCGGCAGGTCCTCGCGCTTGGGCCAGTGGAAGCGCCGCAGCACCAGCAGCAGCAGGCCGGCGGCAATGGTGGCCAGCGCCGCCCGCCCAAGGCCAAACCACATGGGGCAGGCATCCGAAACGGCGGCCTTGGTGATAGGCCAAGCGCCGCCAAAGAGAAGAATGGCAAAAAACAAAAGATGCAGCGATGATCTCATCGCGTGATGGCGTGCCCCCAAGCCCAATTCTCTAGAGCGTGTTGCGTTCGCATGTGTTCACGCCACCCGCTCTACCTCGTTTTTTTCGAGCATCTTAACACGTTCAGATGATTCCATCTGAACATGATCTGCTCTAGGGGGTTTCGCTCAAGGCGCGACTCCCTCCACGCCATACAAGCCTATTTGTTGTGCGTTGGAAAACAGATTTTTGGTTAACAGGGACCGTTAACCATTTGTCATCCAACGGCGCGGCCCATGGCCGGGCAGTAAACCACGCCGCAACAGCAGCATCAGCGCCCCGGCGAGGAACAGAACACCAGCCCCCGCGGTCAGTGCCCTGCCCGCCCCGCGCGGCTGACGCCAGAGCAATAGCGCGCAGCCAAAGGCGGCGAGGAGCAGCAGATAAAACAAAGGCCGGGCCTAATCCGCCACCTTCAGCATGATCTTGCCGATATGCGCGCTGCTTTCCATCAGCCGATGCGCTGCCGCAGCCTCATGCAGCGGGAAGGTCTGGAATATGCGCGGACCCGCCTTGCCCGCTTCCAGCAGCGGCCAGACCTTGGCGGCAAGCGCTGCCGCGATTTCCTCCTTCTCCGCCGTGGTGCGGGGGCGCATGGTGCTGCCGGTGACCGTCAGGCGCTTGACCATGATCGGGCGCAGATCAGCCTCCGTCCTGAAGCCGCCCAGGAAGGCGATGATCACGAGGCGCCCATCGCGCGCCAGGCTTTTCAGGTTCCGCGCAAAATACTCGGCGCCGACCATATCCAGGATCACATTCACGCCCTTGCCATCGGTCAGGCGCTGGATTTCCTCGGCGAAATCCTGGGTGCGATAATCAATCGCGGCATCGGCGCCCAATTCCAGACAGGCAGCGCATTTCGCGGCATTGCCGGCGGTGGTGATCACCCGCGCGCCAAAAGCCTTGGCCAATTGGATGGCGGTAACACCGATGCCGGAAGACCCGCCATGGATCAGCACTGTCTCCTCAGCGGCAAGTCGGCCATGGCCGAAAAGATTGGCCCAGACGGTGAAATACGTCTCGGGCAGGGCCGCCGCGCGCAAGGCATCATAACCCTTGGGCCAGGGCAGCGTTTGCGTCTCAGGCGCCGCGCAATACTCGGCATAGGCGCCGCCATTGGTCAGCGCGCAAACGCGATCCCCAATCCGGTAGCGCGTGACGCCCGCGCCGGTAGCCACAACCTCGCCCGCGCATTCCAGGCCGATGATTGGCGAAGCGCCAGGCGGCGGCGGGTAGCTGCCCTCACGCTGCGCCACATCCGGGCGATTGACGCCCGTTGCCATGACGCGGATCAGCACCTCATCCGCCGCGAGTGTCGGCAGCGCGGTTTTGCCGGGCACCAGAACCTCTGGCCCGCCGCCCTTGCCATGGTCAATGAATGTCATGGAGGCAGGCAATTGGGTCACGGCAGCGGCCTTTCAGCGGGTGGCATGGGAAGCGGGGGGCTTAACCCCTCGCCCACGGAAGATCAATTCGCCCTGATCCCGGCAGTGCGAATGATCGGTTCCCACTTGGCCATTTCAGCCGCCAGGAAGCGCGCCGCACTTTCTGGTGTGCTGTTGGTGGTGACCTCCATGGTCAGTTCGGAAAGGCGATTCTTCACCGTGTCCTGCGTGAGCGCGCGGTTGAAGGCGGCATTGATGGCCTGCACCGTCTCGGCCGGCGTGCCGGAGGGCACCATCGCCATGTGCCAAGTATAGGCCTCATACCCCGCAACACCACCTTCGATGAAGGTCGGCAGATCGCGCGCATAGGGCATGCGCTGCTGGGTGCTGATGGCAAGCGCGCGCAATTCGCCACGCTGCATGTAAGGCAGTGCCGCCGCCGCCACATCCAGCATGATCGGGATGCGCCCGGAAAGCACTTCCGGCATGGCGGCCGATGACCCGCGGAAGGGGATATGATTGGCCTTGAGCCCGCCTGCCATATGCAGGAACAGCTCACTCGCCAAATGCACCGCGCCGCCATTGCCGCTGGAGGCATAGTCATAACGGCCGGGGTTGCGGCGCAGCAGGTCAATCAGTTCCGGCAGGGTGCGCGCGGGAAATTCCCGATTGACCAGCATGATCATCGGGATCTGGCCGATAAAGGCAGTCGGCGTGAAATCCGCGACCGGGTCAAAGGGCAGGCGGTCAAACATGGCGCGCAGGCAGGCATGGGCGATGGTGGTGTAAAGGATGGTCTGGCCATCCTTCGGTGCCTTGCTGACCAAATCCGTCCCGATCACCACGCCCGAACCGGTGCGGTTTTCCACCACAAAGCGCGCGGGCAAGAATTTGGACATTTCCTCCGCAATCAGGCGGGCCGGGATGTCCGTGGGGCCGCCGGCGGCAAAGGGAACAATGATGCGGCCAGGGCCGGAGGGCCAGGCTTGCGCCTGGGCAGGACGGGCTAGTGGTGCCAGCGCGGCAGCGCCAGCCAAACCTAGGACATGACGACGTTGCATGGATGATCCTCTCCAATTGACTCCTAGCTGTCACAGAAATTGGCGCTCGGGGCAGCGTCTTCCAGCCCCCTGCCCTGCCTATCCGCCAAATTCCGCGCGAATGGCCGCCGAATGCTCGCCCAGCCGCGGCACAGGGCCAAGGCTGCGTGCCCCATCGGAAAGCTTCGCCGGTGGCGCGCCCACCTTGATTGGGCCTTTTTCAGTTTCGACCGTCACGCGGCGCAGCGCTGGATGGTCGCGCAAGCCGCCGCAATCATTGATGAAGCCAAAGGCGGTATTGGCGCGGCGCAACTTGGCCGCGCATTCTTCCCGCGTGAGCGTCGCGAACATCTTGCCGATATGCCCATCCACCATAGGGCGATTGGCGACACGTTCATTATTGACGCGAAAGCCCTCACGCTGCGGCAGATCAGCTTCATCCAGGAAATGGGTGCAGAAGCTGGCCCATTCGCGTTCATTCTGGATGGCGATCAGCACATCGGCGCCATCCTTGGTGGTGAAGGCGCCATAGGGGCAGATGGAAGGATGCGCCATGCCGATACGCGGCGGGTTTTTGCCTGTGCCTTCATATTGCAGCAGCGGCACGGTCATCCAATCCGCCATGCCATCAAACAAGGAAACCGCGATTCCCTTGCCCTTGCCGGTAATGCCGCGATCAATCAGCGCTTCCAACACCGCCGCATAGGCATGCATGCCGCAAGCGATATCACAGGCGGAAACACCAACACGCCCCGGCCCCTCGGCGCGACCTGTCACATAGGCAAGCCCGCTTTCCGCCTGCACCAGCAGATCATAGGCCTTCATGGCGGCGTATTCGCCTTCCTCGCCATAGCCGGAAATATCCACGGTGATCAGGCGCGGATAGCGCGCGCGCAATTCCGCCGAACCAAAGCCCGCCCGCGCCATGGCGCCCGGTGCGAGGTTCTGGATGAAGATATCGGCTTTCGCGAGCAGCTTTTCCAGCAACGCCTTGTCGTCTGGCTTTTTGATATCAAGGCAAAGGCTTTCCTTGCCGCGATTGAGCCAGATGAAATAGCTGGATTGCCCATTCGCCACCGCATCATAGGCGCGGGCGAAATCGCCTTCCTGCCGTTCGAGCTTGATGACGCGCGCCCCGGCATCGGCAAGCCGGGAAGCGCAATATGGGGCGGCTACGGCCTGTTCCATCGAAACGACGAACAGGCCCTTCAAAGGCTGAGAGGCCATCAGTAAGACCGCGGCATCCCGAGCACATGCTCGCCCACATAGCTCAGCACGAGGTTCGTGCTGATCGGCGCCACTTGATAAAGGCGCGCTTCGCGGAATTTGCGCTCCACGTCGTATTCCTCGGCAAAACCGAAGCCGCCATGGGTTTGCACGCAGGCTTCCGCCGCTGCCCAGGCTGCGTCCGCACCGAGCATCTTGCCCATATTGGCTTCCTCACCGCAGGGGAGCCCCGCTTCGAATTTGGCGAGGCCCTTCTGGATCAGCGCTTCGGCGGCGCGCATCTGGGCATAGGCCTTGGCGATCGGGAATTGCACGCCCTGATTCTGGCCGATCGGGCGGCCAAACAACACGCGCTGCTTGGAATAATCCACGGCCTTGTTGATGAACCACTTGGCGTCGCCAATGGTCTCGGCTGAGATCAGCAGGCGTTCGGCATTCATGCCATCCAGGATATAGCGGAAGCCCTTGCCTTCCTGGCCGACCAGATTCTCGGCGGGGACTTCCATATTGTCGAAGAAGACCTCACAGGAATTATGGTTCATCATGGTGCGGATCGGGCGAATGGTCAGGCCATTGCCGAGCGCCTTCTTCATATCCACGATGAAGGTCGAAAGCCCATCGGTGCGCTTGGCGACCTGATCGCGCGGCGTGGTGCGCGCGAGCAGCAGCATGAGGTCGGAATGCTCCGCCCGGCTGGTCCAGATCTTCTGGCCATTCACAATGTATTTGTCGCCCTGCTTTTGCGCGAAGGTGCGAAGGCTGGTGGTATCGGTGCCGCTGGTCGGTTCCGTCACGCCAAAGGCTTGCAGGCGCAATTCGCCGGTGGCGATTTTGGGCAGGTATTTCTGCTTCTGCTCCGGGCTGCCATGCTTCAGGATGGTGCCCATGATATACATCTGCGCGTGGCAGGCCGCTGCATTGCAGCCCGTGGCGTGGATTTCTTCCAGAATGGCGGCGGCAGCAGAAAGCGGCAGGCCGGAACCGCCATATTCTTCCGGGATCAGGGCCGCGAGCCAGCCGGCATCGGTCAAAGCCTTGACGAATTCGGTCGGGTAGCCGCGGCGGGTATCAAGTTCCCGCCAATATTCGCCGGGGAAGCGCGCGCAGAGCTTGCGCACTTCCTCTCGGATTTCGGCATGGGCTTCCTGGGATTGATGCATGTCCATCATTCTTGCTCCGGTTTGGCCTCGGATTAGGGCTCCGGGCGCGGGCTTGCAAGATGATGGGCCGCTTCAATCCACGGTCGCGCCTGACCGGCGCACCACTTCCGCCCAGCGGGCGATATCGCGCGCCAGGGTTTCGCGGAATTGTTCGGGCGAATTGGGCGCGGCGGGGGGCGTGATGGCCTGATCCTGCACCAGCCAATTGCGGAATTCCGGCGTGGTGATGATGCGGTTCACCTCAGTATTCATGCGCCTGAGGATCGGGTCCGGCAGGTTGGCCGGGGCCAGAATCGCATACCAGGTGCTGGTATCCATGGGCGGCGTACCGCAAGCCTCAGCGACAGTGGGGACATCCGGGAGTGCGGCGAGCCGCGCCGGGCTCATTACCGCCAAGGGGCGGACCTGGCCTTGGCGGATCGGCCCCATGGCGGCGCCGGATTGGTTGAAGAACAGATCGGTATCGCCCGCGAGCAAAGACGCCATGGCGCCGGGCTGGCCGCGATAGGGAACATGCAAAAGATCAAGATTGGCCGCGATGGCGAATTGCACCCCGGCCAGGTGCGTTGAAGCCCCATTGCCCGTGGAGCCATAGGAAACCGCCTGAGGCCGCGCCCGCGCCGCCGCCAGCACCTGCGCACAAGTCTGGAATTGCGGGCGCTTTTCGGGGCTCACGATCATGACATTGGGCACATCGCCGAGCAGCACCACGGGCGTGAAATCCCGCTGCACATCAAAGGGCAGGTTTTTGTAGAGCGCGGCATTGATGGCATGGGTGCCGGCGGTGCCGAAATAGAAGGTATAGCCATCGGGCCGCGACTTCGCGACGAAATCAGACCCGATATTGCCCCCGGCGCCGGTGCGGTTATCCACCACCACCGGCTGACCAAGCGCGCGCGAAAGCGGCTCGGCCAAGCGCCGCGCATAGATATCCGTGCCCGCGCCATTGGGGAATCCGCCCATCAGTGTAATCGGGCGGTTCGGCCAGGCATCACCCTGCGCCAAGGCGGGCGCTGCGATGACAGAAGCAAGCAGGGCGGCAAGCAGGCTGCGGCGCATGGATTGTGGCTCCTTGGGATTGTTGGGGGAGAGTTTAGCCGCTTAAGCTTGCCAGATGAACACCCCAAAATCCGGGCCGCGCATCGCGCGCGGCGGCAAATCCATTTATGGCGCGCAGCTTGGCATTCTGATGCTGGAAGCGCGCTTTCCCCGCATCCCCGGCGATATGGGCAATGGCGAGACCTGGCCCTTTCCCGTGCTGTTCCGCGTGGTGCGCGGCGCGACACCGGAAAAGGTCGTGCTGCTGGGCGCCAAGGGGCTTTTGCCGGATTTCATCGCAGCCGCTGAGTAGCTGGTGCATCTGGGCGCCGAGGCCATCACGACCAATTGCGGCTTTCTTTCCCTGTTTCAGCGCGAATTGGCTGAAGCGGTGCAGGTGCCGGTCGCCACTTCATCGCTGATGCAGGTGCCTTGGGTGCAGGCAACACTACCGCCCGGCAAGCGCGTCGGCGTTATTACGGTCAGCAAGCAAAGCCTGACGCCCGCGCATCTGGATGCCGCCGGTGTGCCGCGCGATATCCCCTGTGTCGGCACGGAAGGCGGGCGGGAGTTTTTCCGCGTGCTGATCCGCGCCGATCATCAGGATATGGATATTGACCTCGCTACCCAGGATATTCTGGATGCCGGGCGGGAATTGGTGGCGCGCCACCCGGATGTGGGGGCGATTGTGCTGGAATGCACCAATATGCCGCCCTATGCGGCGGCCTTGCGGGATGCGCTTGGCCTGCCGGTTTACGACATTTATTCGATGATCAGCTGGTTCCATGCCGGCATCAGGCCGCGGCGGTTCGGTTGAGCCCGCCTTCGGGGCTTTGGTTCATGTCATCAGCGAACGCCAAAGAGTGAGAGCAGGAATTGCGGCGCCTGATTGGCGATGGAAAGCGTCTGGCTGCCAAGCTGCTGGCGAATTTGCAGCGCCTGAAGCCGCGCTGATTCCTTCGCCAGATTGGCATCAATCAGATTGCCGAGGCCGCCTTCCATGGCATCGAGCTTGTCGCTGTTGAAGTTGATCTGCGCATCAATGAAGCGCGCATCGGAACCCAGCCTATTCATCGCATTATTGATCGCCTGATTGATGGCGGTGAAATTTCCTGTTGCCGGGTCCAAGGCAGCACGGGCAGCGGCATCGGTCGCGAAAGGTCCTGCATTGACCAGGAAATTCGCGCTGGGGCCGAGCGCGGCAAGCGTATAAAGATCGGCCGCGTCAGCCGATTCGCTTCTCATGGTGACAACATCATCGGCAGGCGATGTCCCAGTCAGAACATTGCGGCCGAAATAATCCGCATCATCCAGAAAACTCGTGATCTGGGTGCGGAGCTGCGCGTATTGCTGATTGTATTGATCACGCGCTTCCCCGGTGATGGTGCCATCCGAAAGCCGCGTCAGCACGGTGCGGATGTCAATCATGGTTTTTGAAACCTGCTCAAGCGCTGTGAGCGAAACATCCACAAGGCCGCGCAGACCGCCCAATTGCTCATTCACCGCGGTGAGGGAGGCCGTGTCGCTCCGCACCGTTTGCGCAACCGCAAAGGCGCCGCCATCATCCTTGGCATCCGCAACACGATACCCGGTCGAGATGCGCTTTTGAACAGCGGACAAGGCATCATTGGTGCGGTTGAGCGATTGCAGCGCCGTCATGGCGCCGGTATTCGTGATGACAGAAGTGATGCTCATCGGAGTTTTTCCTCTATGGCAAGCCCATTTTGGGCGTCGTTCACACTGGCAGAAAAGAAATAATATTTTGTGAATTGCGGTGGTTCATTTGTCTAATCGAGAAATTTTTTGGTTTGTTCCATTAACATAAAACAGAAACACCACAGCCTGCATGCCGTGGTGTTCCAAAAAACTGCACAAAAAATCGGATCAGACGAAGGGTCGCTTCGCGTCAGCGACCAAACAGGGAAATCAGCGCCTGAGGCGCCTGGTTGGTGATGGACAGCGTCTGCGTGCCAAGCTGCTGCCTGATCTGCAAGGCCTGAAGCCGGGCGGCTTCCTTCGCGATATCGGCATCAATCAAGGCGCCAAGCCCACCTTCAATCGCATCAAGCTTGTCGCGGTTATAGCTGATCTGGGCGTCAATATAGCGCGCATCCGCACCCAGGCGATTGAGCGCGTCATTGATGGCTTCATTCACGTCGGACCAATCGTCCGCAATCGCTGCCTGTGCGCCTGCGGCATCGGTGGGTGGCGCGGCCACAACGAAATTGGCGGCACCATCGAAGGCCGCAAGGGTCAGGGTTGTGCCAGCTTCATTACGGATGGATACGATATCCCCACCGCCCGCTGCGGCATCGGTCGAGAGCAGGGTGCGGCCATTATAGGTAGCGTCTTCGATGAAGCGTTCCACCTGGCTCTGAAGCTGCGTGTATTGCTGTTCATATTGCGCGCGCTGCTCAGTATTGATGGTGCCATCAGCGAGGCGCGTCAGGACCGTACGAAGTTCCACCATGGTCCTTGAGACCTGACCCAGGCCTTGCAAGGTCACATCAACAACGCCCTTGAGGCCGCCCAATTGTTCATTGGCTGCGGTCAGTCCGGCGATATCGCCACGGACGGTTTGGGCAACGGCAAAAGCGCCGCCATCATCCTTGGCATCGGCGACACGAAAGCCTGTGGAGACGCGTTTTTGCACGACACCAAGCGCATCATTGGTCCGGTTCAGGGACTGAAGCGCGGTCATCGCCGCCAGATTGGTGTTCACCGAATTCAGATTCATGGGATTTTCCCTTCGCTGTGCCCGATTTTCGGGACGGCTCCAATTTCTCAGAGGGAAATGAAAAAGCGGTTAAATAAACTATTGAAAAAACTGGTTTTTTATTGAAATTCGGTAAAAATGCTGGCGGCGTCTTCAGCTTTCTCAATCAAAAATGGAAACAGTGCCACCGGCTCTACGCCACAAAAAAACGAGGGGACATGCCCCTCGTCTCCTCAACGCCATCGCGGCCTCATGGGCCACAATGCGGACTGCTTCAGTCCTTCATATTCACGGCCTGGCGGCCGCGCTGACCATCGCGCACTTCAAGGGCTACCTTTTCGCCCTGCTGCACATCCTGCTTTCCAGCGCGTTGCAGCACCGATGAATGCAGGAAGACATCCTGGCCGCCATCTTCCGGCGTCACGAAGCCGAAGCCGCGCACCTGATCAAACCACTTGACCGTGCCGGCGACGTCATAGGTCGGGCCACCTTCATCGCGGTTGAATTCGCGCCGCGGCGGGGGACGATCCCCGAAATCACGACGTGGGGGACGATCACCAAAACCGCCACCACCGAAGCCGCCGCCACCGAAATCACGGCGCGGGGGGCGATCACCGAAGCCACCGCCACCAAAGCCGCCGCCACCGCCGAAATCACGGCGCGGGGGGCGGTCCCCGAAATCACGGCGCGGGGGACGGTCCCCGAAATCGCGGCGCGGGGGACGGTCCCCGAAATCGCGGCGCGGGGGACGATCCCCAAAACCGCCACCGCCGCCAAATTCACGGCGCGGCGGGCGCGCTTCGCCACCACCTTCGCCCTTCTTCAGCTGCATGATCCGCGTGATCAGGCGCCTTCCCTGCCGGTCGGACCCAATCTCGCAGACCAGCTTGTCGCCGGTATCTGGCGGCT
>JADCEX010000178.1 GCA_020249825.1 Roseomonas sp. | reverse complement strand
TATTTCGCCGGTGGTGGCTATCGCGATCAGATTTACGCGGTCGGCATCACGCCGCAAAAGCTGGATCCTATCGCGGCGCTGAACGCGCAGGGCAATGATGTGAAGATCATCACCGATGATGCAAATGTTGCCAGCGCCATCGCCGCCCATCCGGGCATTTTGCCGACCTTGATCGAGGTTGATTGCGGTGAGGGTCGCGGCGGCATTGCGCCCGATTCCGAAAAGCTTGCGGAAATCGCGCGGCGTCTGGGTGCAAAATGCGCCGGCATCATGACTCATGCCGGCCATTCCTATGCGGAACGCAGCGAAGACGGCATGCGCAAGGTAGCGGAAGCCGAGCGCGCCGGCGCCGTGCTGGCTGCTGAGCGTTTGCGCGCCATGGGCATCACGCCACGCGTTGTCTCAGCGGGGTCGTCACCCACGGCGCTTTACGGGCAATCCATGGCGGGCATCACGGATATTCGCGCCGGCGTTTATATGTTTGGCGATTTGTTCCAGGGCCAGATCGGCACGCATGGCATGGAAGATATCGCGGTGACGGTGTTATCCGCCGTCACCTCTCGCAAGCAGGACCGCAATGCGGTGCTGATTGATGCAGGCGGTATTGCGCTTTCCAAGGATCGCAGCACCCAGGCAGCGCCGAAGGATCTTGGCTTTGGCGTCATGCTGGACCGCCACGGCAAATGGTCCTTTGGGGAGGCGATTGTGGTGCGCACCCATCAGGAACATGGCGAAGTGCGCGGCGCTGGCCCGCTGCCTTTTGCGGAACTTCCCGTCGGTGCCCTGGTGCGCGTGGCGCCAAACCATACCTGCCTGACCGTCGCCGCGCATGACCGTTATTACGTGGTGGATGGCGGGGATGAGGTGATTGCCGTCTGGGATCGGGTGAATGGCTGGTAGGGCGCCCGCCCTGTCATGAAAGCTTCACGTGCATCAGGCCACGTTTCCACTATACTGGAAAAATGGAAACAGAATCCGCTGCTGCGGCTTTTGCCGCCTTGGGCCAGCCGACGCGCCTGGCCCTGATCCAAAACCTGCAAGGGGCAGGGCCTGAGGGCCTGCCGGCAGGCGACCTGGCCGAGGCCCTCGGCGTGCCGCCTTCCACGCTTTCCTTTCACTTGCGTGCGCTGGAAGACGCCGGGCTGATCACGCCGCAGCGCCAGGGGCGCCAGGTGCTTTATGCCAGCGCCCCGGCGGCCTTTGCTGCACTTGTCGGGTTTCTGGGTGGGGTAACCGCCCCCATCACCGCCCCGGGCCGGGCGATGCGGGTGCTGTTTTTGTGCACGCGCAATTCGGCGCGTTCCATCATGGCGGAAGCCATTCTGAACCGCATCGGTGCGGGGCGTTTTCGTGCCTATTCCGCCGGGTCGGAACCCGCGCCGGATGGGCCGCTGCCGGAAGTGCTCGCGCAGCTTCAGGCGCTTGGGCATGATGTGACGCCGCTGCGGTCCAAATCCTGGGAGGAATTCACCGGCCCCGAAGCGCCGCGTTTCGATTTCGTCATCGCACTTTGCGATACGCTGGAAGGTCAGCGCTGCCCGGATTTTGGCGATACCATCACCAGCGCGGCCTGGCCCTTGCCGGACCCGGCGAAGTTTTCGGGCGGCGGCGCCGAACGCGCGACGCTACTAAATGAGCTTTATGCGGCGCTGCGGCGCCGGTTGGATGTTTTCACAAGCCTACCCTTCACCACCCTGGATCGCATGGCATTGCAGGCACGCGTTGAAGCTTTGGGCAATCCAATGGTGGGAGCACGGGCATGAGGGTTGGCATCAATGGCATGGGCCGCATTGGCCGCCTGGCTTTTCGTGCCGCTTTCGGCGCGGCGGAACGGGGTGAGGATGATCCGCGCCGCGCCAATCGGCTGAATATTGTGCATGTAAATGAAGTGAAGGGCGGCGCGGCTGCCACCGCGCATTTGCTAACTTTCGATAGTGTGCAGGGCCGTTGGCGCGCGCCCATCGCGGCGGAAGGCGCGGATGCTTTGCGCATTGGCGACAAGCGCATTGGTTTCACGGAATACGCCACACCGGCAGCGATTCCCTGGGGTGATCTTGGCGTTGATCTGGTGCTGGAATGTAGCGGCAAATTCCTGACCGAGGCCACTTTGCGCGGTCATCTCGACCGCGGGGCGAAGCGCGTAATTGTCGCGGCACCGGTCAAGGAAGCATCGGTGCTCAATATCGTGGTTGGCGTGAATGATGCGCTCTATAATCCCGCGCGCCACCCGATTGTCACTGCGGCATCCTGCACCACGAATTGCCTCGCCCCCGTGGTGAAAGTGGTGCATGAGGCGATTGGCATCAGGCATGGCCAGATCACCACTATTCATGACCCCACCAATACCAATGTGGTGACAGATGCGCCGCATAAGGATTTGCGCCGCGCGCGTTCGGCCATGCTGTCACTCCAGCCCACCACCACAGGAAGTGCAACGGCGATTGCGCTGATCTATCCCGAATTGAAGGGTAAGCTGAATGGCCATGCGGTGCGGGCACCGGTCTTGAATGCTTCCCTCACTGATTGCGTCTTTGAAGTGCAGCGCGCCACAAGCGCCGAGGAATTGAACGCGCTGTTCCGCAAAGCCTCAGAAGGTCCGCTGGCGGGCATTCTGGGCTATGAGGATCGGCCGCTGGTTTCCGCCGATTACGCGCGCGATACGCGGAGTTCCATTATTGATGCGCCATCCACCCTGGTGACGGATGGCACCATGGCGAAAATCTATGCCTGGTATGACAATGAAATGGGCTATGCCTGCCGCATGGTGGATCTGGCCTGCATCATGGAAGCGCGCGGCATCTGAGATGCGCAACTACGCCATCGTCACCGCCGCCTATTGGGGTTTTACGCTGACCGATGGCGCCTTGCGCATGCTGGTGCTGCTGCATTTCCACAAGCTTGGCTATTCGCCCTTTGCGCTGGCGTTTCTGTTCCTGCTCTATGAAGCGGGGGGGATTGGTGCGAATCTTATCGGCGGCTGGCTGGCGACACGTTTTGGCATTGCGCGCATGTTGGCGGTGGGGCTTGGCGCACAAATTGCGGGCTTCCTGATGCTATCGGCGCTTTCGCCCAATTGGGTCCCGGCCATGGCGCTGGTCTGGGTGGTGTTGGCACAAGGCATTTGCGGCATTGCGAAGGACATCACCAAAACCGCGTCCAAATCCGCGATCAAGCTGACAGCCGGCGATGCCTCGGGCCGTTTGTTTCGCTGGGTCGCCTGGTTCACCGGCAGTAAGAACGCCATGAAAGGCGTTGGGTTCTTCTTGGGCGGTGTGCTGCTGGAAGCGCTCGGCTTTCAGGGCGCGCTTTGGTTGATGGCCGCGCTGCTCGGGCTGGTATTGCTGGGCGTTGTGGCTTCCCTGCCGCCACTGATGGGCAAGGCCAAGGCGTCAGCCTCCGTGCGCGAATTCATGGCGCGGGATCGCGGCGTCAATCTGCTGGCGGCCGCGCGCATCCTGCTGTTTGGCGCACGCGATGTCTGGCTTGTCGTGGCCCTTCCCGTGTTTCTCTATGCCTCGGGATGGAGCTTTGCGGCGGTGGGCGGTTTCCTCGCCATCTGGACTATTGGCTATGGGCTGGTGCAGGCGGTGGGACCTTCCCTGATCCAGCGTAGCGCTGATGGGCTGAGCGCCGAGGTACCCGCTGCGCGACTTTGGTGCCTTGGCCTTGCGGTCATACCGCCCGCGTTGATGGTGGCACTATGGTTTGACGCAGGCCGCGCTGATCTGGTGCTGGTGCTTGGGCTTTTGGTTTTCGGCTTTGCCTTTGCGGTGAATTCCTCGCTGCATTCCTATCTCATCCTGGCTTATGCGGGCTCCAAAAAAGCCGCCGAGGATGTTGGGTTTTACTACGCCGCCAATGCCGCCGGGCGTTTTGCCGGCACGCTGCTTTCGGGCGTGCTTTATCAAATGGCCGGCATCATGGGCGCCTTGGCGGGGGCGGCGGTGATGCTCGGCCTCTGCTGGGCCATCACGCTCTTGCTGCCGCAGGAACGGGGTGCTTACGCTGAACCGGCATGAAGACACTTCTGGTCATTCACCATTCCATGACGGATGGCGCGCGGCAGATGGCGCAGGCTGCGCTTGAAGGTGCCATGGCGGAAGGCCAAACAGCCGTCGGTGGGCTGCATGCCACGGAAGCCGCGCCCGAGGATTTGCTGGCAGCGGATGGCTATATCTTCGCCACACCGGAAAACCTCGCCAGCATGGCCGGCGTGATGAAGGATTTCTTCGATCGCTGCTACTACCCGCTGCTGGATCAGATCCAAGGCCGACCCTACGCGACAATGATCTGCGCGGGGTCCGATGGCACAGGTGCCGCACGGCAAATTGCGCGCATCGCGACAGGCTGGCGGCTCAAGCCCATTGCGGAACCTCTGATCATCATCACGGGCGCGCAAACGCCGGAAGCCATTGCAGCGCCCAAGATCATCAAGGCAGAAGACCTTGCGCGTTGCGAAGAACTCGGCGCCGGATTCTCTGCCGGGCTTGCTGCTGGAATATTCTGATCTCAGCTTTCCGGCTTCAGCCCAAGCCGGCGAATCAACCCGCCCCAGCGCGCAATATCGGAAGCAAGCAGCGCACGGAAAGTCTCCGTATCACTCCCCACCACGGTAAAGCCCGCGGTTTCCAAAGCGCGGCGCTGATCGGGAACAGCAAGCGCCTTGCCGGTTTCCTCCGCCAGCCGCGCGATACGATCCGCCGGGAAGCCCGCCGGCGCGAAAAGCCCAATCCAGGCTATCGCCGGATCGGAAGGCACACCCGCTTCCGCCATGGTCGGCACTTCAGGCAAAGCCGGGAAACGTTCCGCACTCGTCACCGCCAGGGCACGCACGGAACCATCGCGCACCTGGCCAAGCACACCGCCGGTTGCAGCGAAAAACGCCTGGATGCGCCCGGCGACCAAATCCAACACCGCCTGACCAACCGCACGATAGGGCACATGCACCGCCTCAAAACCCTGCGACGCCGCCAAATCTTCCATCACCAAATGGGAAAGCGTGCCCGGCCCGGTGGAGGCATAGCTGATCTTGCCCGGATTGGCCTTGGCGAAGGCGACAAACTCGGCAGCGTTGGGTGCCGGCACGGAAGGATGCACCACCAGTACAAAGGGCAGCCGCGCCAAAAGGCTGATCGGCGCCAAATCTGTTGCGGGATCATAGCCCAGCGCCGGGTTCAGGATTTTCGCCGTGCTGCCCGGCCCGCCAATCGTGACGCCCAAAGTATGGCCATCGGTCGCGCGCGCCACCGCCTCCGTGCCGATATGCCCGCCACCGCCAGCGCGATTTTCCACAATCACCGGCTGGCCCAGCACCTGCTGCAAATGCGGCGCAATGGCGCGTGCCGCGAGGTCCGGCGTGGACCCGCCCGGAAAAGCACAAATGATCCGCACCGGCCGATCCGGCCAAGCGGCTTGCGCGCGCAGAGCGCCCGGGCTTGCGGCAAGCCCGGCGCTCAGCGCCAAAAGGGAGCGGCGATGGAAGATACCCATGAATTGATGCCCGGTAAGAATGCACCCTCACAATGGCGTCAGGCGGCGCGGGCTGCAAGCGGCATATGGTTGCGCGCCCGTTACTCAGGCTGGAAATTCGCGAGCCGCAGCAATTCGGCATTGCGGGCCACATCAGCGCGGATGAAGGCCTCGGCTTCCTCAACGGTTTCCGCCACGGGCTCAAACCCAAGCCCGCTCAGGCGTTGCACCGTTGCAACTTCACGCATGCCATCAACCAGAATGCGGTTGAGCCGCTGGAGAATTTCAACCGGGACGCCGCGCGGCGCCCAAACGCCATACCAGGAATAGAATTCAAAACCGGGCAGCCCCGCTTCCGTCAGGGTCGGCAAATCTGGCGCCAAGGGTGTGCGTGCGGCGGTGGCCACACCAAGCCCGCGCAATTGCCCCGCGCGCACCATGGGCAAGGTCGCCAGCACCGGATCAAACATGAGCTGCGCATTGCCGGCCGCGACATCCGTAAGCGCCGGGGCAGAGCCGCGATAGCCGACGATTTCGATATTCGCCCCGGTCAGGCGATTGAATTCAATGCTGCCCAAATGCCCCGCCGCCCCAAGGGAGGATGTAGCGAAGGACCATTTTGCGGGCTCCCGCTTCGCGGCTTCCACCACGGCAGGGATGGTGGTTTGCGGCAAGCGCGGGTTCATCACCAGCACCAAGGGCCCGCGCGCGGTGCGGGCGACCGCCACGAAATCCTGCACCGGATCATAGGGCGCATTACGCATCACATGCCGCGCCATGGGATGGATGGAAGCAGAGCCGAGCAGCGTATAGCCATCGGCCGCTGATTGCAGCACGGCCTGGCTGCCAACCGCGCCATTCGCTCCGGCCCGGTTTTCCACCACAACAGTCACGCCCAGCGCATCAGCAATCTTGCTCGCCGCCAGCCGAGACATGGCATCCGTCGCCGCGCCAGGCGTAAAGGGCACAATCATGCGCAAGGGGCGATTGGGCCAGGCACCTTGGGCGATGGCGGGGCTGGCCAAAGCTGCGCTGGTGAGGCCAAGCAGGATATGGCGCCTTTGCATGATGACTCCCGGATGTTTGCGCATGAACCTCATTAGGGAGAATGCTTGCCCGCGCGTCAAGAAATCCTTGGGATTGACGAAGCGCCGCCGCGTCTATGAGCTTACAGGGCAAGGAAAGGCCAGACCATGAACCATGTGCCCGCCACCATGAGAGGAACCGGCATCGGCGCCCCCGTGCGTCGCGTTGAGGATATGCGTTTCCTGCGCGGGCAGGGGCGTTATGTGGATGATCTGGGTGGCAGTGATGTCGCGCAGCTTGTGATGCTGCGTTCCCCTTATGCCTCGGCGCGCGTCACGAGGTTGGATGTCAGCAAGGCGCGCGGCATACCAGGTGTGCTATTGGTATTGACGCCCGAGGATATTGAAGAACTCGGTGTGCTGCGCTGCATCACGCCACGGCTGCAAAGAAATGGATCACCTTTGGCGCAGACGCCCTGGCGGATGCTGGCGATGGGGCAGGTCCGCTATGTGGGTGATGCTGTGGCGGCGGTGATCGCGACATCACGCGCGGCGGCGCAGGATGCGGCAGAAGCGATCATTGTTGAATATGAACCCCTGCCGGTGGTGACGGATGTGGCAGAGGCGATCAGGCCCGATGCGCCGCAGCTTTGGCCGGATTTGGCGCAAGAAAATGAAAGCGTGCTGTTCCGCCTGGGCGATGCGGCGGCGGTTGACGCTGCCTTTGCCCGCGCGGCGCATGTCACGCGGCTTGATTTCCGCATCACGCGCGTTTCCGCCAATCCCATGGAGCCGCGCAATGCCTTGGCGAGCTACGATCCGGTGGAGGATCGCTATACGCTGACGACTGGCACGCAATTGCCGCATGTGATGCGCAATGAAATCACGGAATTCGCGCTGAAGATACCAACGAATAGGCTACGGATCATCTCGCCCGATGTGGGTGGCGGTTTCGGCATGAAGGAAAGCCCGTTTCAGGAATATGTGCTGGCGCTGCATGGCGCGAAGCGGCTTGGTCGGCCGGTACGCTGGACGGCGACGCGCACGGAAAGTTTTTTGGCCGATACCCATGCGCGGGACAATGTCTCCATGGCGGAATTGGCGCTGGCGGCGGATGGTACTTTCCTCGGCTTTCGCGTGCATACTTTGTGCAATGTTGGCGCCTATCTCGCCTGGCAAGGGCCGGTTTCCGCTACCAATAACGTCGGCGGGCTCGCGGGGGTTTATCGCACGCCGCATATCTTCACTGAAGTGCGCTGTATTTTCACCCATACGCAGCCGACCGCGCCCTATCGCGGGGCAGGGCGGCCAGAGGCGATTTACGCGATTGAGCGTATCATTGATCTGGCCGCGGATGAAATGGGCATGGACCGGATTGCGCTGCGGGAGAAAAACCTGATTCCGCCTGATGCCATGCCCTTCCGTACCGGGCTTGATTACACCTATGACAGCGGCGATTTTCCGAAGAATATGGCGCTTGCCTTGAAAGCCGCGGATTGGGCGGGGTTTGAGGCGCGGCGTGCGGAGGCCAAGGCGCGCGGCAAGCTGCGTGGGATTGGCATTGCCAATGCGATTGAAAGCGCCGGCGGGCCGCATCGCGGGCCTTTGGAAGAATCCGCTGAAATCCGCTTCGATTCCGGCGGCAGCGTGACCTTGCTGATGGGCAGCCATAATCACGGCCAGGGGCATGAAACGGTATTTCGCCAGATCGCCTCAGAACGCCTTGGGATTCCGGCTGAGCGTATCCGCTTTATCAATGGTGACACCGATATCGTGACGCATGGGCGCGGTA
>JADCEX010000177.1 GCA_020249825.1 Roseomonas sp. | reverse complement strand
GTTTCGATCACATCCGCGATCCGCACCGCATCCCGCGCCTTATTGGTCTGCAAGCCGCCGATGATATGAAGGCGCAGCCCCGGATGGGCCGGGCGCAGCCCCGGGAATTTCTGCGCCGCTTCCTGGACCCGGTTTTCGCCAAACACCATCTGCCCGGCGGCAAGGGCGGCTTTGACGGCCTCCTCCGGATTGGTCTTGGAAACCGCCACCAGCGTCACGGCATTTGCAGGGCGGCTGGCGCGGGCGCAGGCTTCGGCGATTCGCGCCCGAATGCGCGAAAGGTTTTGGGCAATGGCAAGGGCATCGGTCATGGCAGGCTCACATGGCAGGGAATCGGCCCCGGTTCCAGGGGCGCGCAAGGCGTGGGGAAGATTCGCGCGCCCAGGCCCAGGCGGCCTGCCCCGGCTTTGGCTATTCAGCGACCCGGTGCGGCTGCCGGACCCGCGCCTGGCCATGCAGCGCCTGCCGCGCGGTGCCGGGGTGGTGGCGCGCGGGCTGGCGGCAGGGCTGCTTCGGCCCGTCGCGCGGCTGGCCCGGCAGCGAGGGCTGACATTGCTGGTGGCAGGCGATGGCCGGGCGGCGGTGGCGCTTGGTGCGGGGCTGCATCTGCCGGATCGGCGGCAAAGCCTGGGCTTGCTGCCTTTTTTGGTCGCGCGCCGGTCGGCGCCTAGCCGCATTAAACTGACGATGGCCACCCATGGCGGGCAGCGCGGCGCGGCGCGGGCGCGGCGGCTAAGGCCCGATTGCCTGTTTCTGTCGCCGCTATTCCCGACCCAGAGCCACCCTGGGGCGCCTGCCTTGGGCGCCTTGCGTTGGGCTGCCCTGGCGCGTGGGCTGCCCGCGCCCTGCATCGCCTTGGGCGGCGTCACCCCGGCCCGGCTTGGCGCGGTGCCCCGCTGCGCAGCAGGCGTTGCCGCCATTGGCGGCCTGGCGATACCTGTTGCACGCTTGCCACAGTGATGTGGCCAAGTCGCGTCAGCCCTTTCTGAGAGGTTGCGACAGCCGCTTTAAAATGATCATAGTCGGGTAAGGCCTGAAGCCATGAGCGCCCGTATTGGGTGTTTCGGGTTTCCTTCCTGCCGGGGGCAGGGGCCGAGGATCAACGCCGGATGTTCCGGTAATGAGGAGGACTTGAATGCGTAAAATTCTTCTGGGGACAACTGCTGTTGTCGGCTTGGCGCTTCTTGCGCCGGTTGCCAACGCCCAGCAGGCCCGCCCGGCCGCCCGTCCGGCTGCTGCGCCGGCCGCTCCGCCCGCGCTGCCCGCCACTTCCGTGGCACCCGCCGGCACCGCCGCCGCCATCTTCCAGACCCCGGTCGGCATCACCGGCGCGGGTCCGCATGGCGCGGATGGCGTGCCGAACCGTCCCGCCACGCCGACGACCAGCGGTATCGTGGTGCGTCTGGGTGGTTTCTTCGACTTCTCCATGGCGAATATCTCTGACAGTGCCGATTCTGCGGTTGCGAGCACCCGCACTGGCGCGGTGAATAATCGCCTCGGTCGTCAGCGTAATGACTTCCGCACGGAAGCCGAATTGAACGTGTATGTTGATGGCGTTGCCGCCAACGGTATGCGTTACGGCGCCATGATGGAATTCCAAATGGATAACATGGGTGGCGCAGGCGGCACCGGCACCAATGGTTCCGGCACTGGCGTGGACCTGGATGAACTTTATGGCTTCGTGAAGGGTTCATGGGGTGAACTGCGCTTCGGCCAGGAAGACAACGCTCAGGGCCTGATGCGCGTTGCCCCTCCCGGCACGCTGTGGCTTGGCGTCAGCTCCGGCTGGGATGAATTCGTGGCTCAAAACGCTGCGCCGTACCTGATGAGTGAGTTCCAGGACGGTGGGGACGCGACCAAGATCATCTACCTGTCGCCGCAATTCTTCGGCTTTGACGTCGGCTTCTCCTACGCGCCACAAAACAACGAAGGTGAGCGTACGGATATCCCAACCGCTACGGGTACCTTCCAGCGTGACCGTACCGGCGTGATGAACGCCATGGCGGGCATCATCCGCTATCGTGGTACCTTCGGGGACTTCGGCGTGCGTGCAAGCTTCGGGGCGTTGAAAGGTGATTCGCCGCAAGCGACTGCTGCCGCAGCTACTCCGAATAATCCCGAACGGACCGTTCCGCGCACCCAGAACCTGACCATGTATAGCGCTGGCTTGCTGGTGGCTGCCTATGGCTTCCAGGTTGGTGGCGAATATGCTTGGGGTAATTACGGTGGCCCCTTGACCGGTACCATCAACCCCAAGCTGGACAGCAGTGACCATTGGATCCTGGGTGCGACCTACACCCTTGGTGCGTGGCAGTTCGGCGGCCAGTATGGCGTTGCGAAGCAGGATAACGGTACCAATGGGGCTGGCGTTGACTTCAAGGATCGCGAACAGACCTATTGGGGTGTTGGCCTGCAATACACTGTGGCGCCTGGCATGATCCTGTTTGCCAACTATAACCAGATCAAGGATGACAACATCCTGAGTGGTGCGGCTGGCGTAGCGGGCACCGGGGGCGCTGCCTTCGACGCGACCCTAAATGGTCGGGCTTTGAACACCTACAAGGGTGGCAGCACCACGCGTGACATTGACGTGCTGATGGCCGGTGTGCGCATCGCCTTCTGATCTTCGGATCAATCGGCAAAATGGCGGCAGGGGAAACCCTGCCGCTTTTTTTGTGCCTGACGCATGGCCGTGGCTATGATGCGTCAAATCACGGAGGATTCCCCATGCTGCAAAACCCACCCGCCGAACCCGGCATGCGCGAAGAAGACATTGATACCCCCGCGCTGGTGATTGACCTGGATGCGTTTGAACATAACCTTGACACCATGGCAGCGCTGCTTGCCTCCACCGGTGCCAAGCTTCGCGCGCATGCGAAAACCCATAAATCCAGCGTCATCGCCAAGCTGCAAATGGCGCGCGGCGCGGTTGGCCAATGCGTGCAAAAAGTGGCTGAAGCGGAAGCCCTGGCCTGGGGCGGCATTCCGGATATTCTGGTGACCAACCAGGTGGTCAGCCCGCGCAAATTGGCGCGCCTTGCAGCCCTTGCGCGCATCGCCGAAGTGGGCGTTTGTGTGGATGATGCGGCGCAGATTGCGCTGATTGAAGCCGCCGCCGAAGCGGCTGGCGTGCGCCTGCCGGTGCTGGTTGAAATTGATGTCGGCATGGCGCGCGGCGGGGTGGAACATGGGCCGCCTGCCGTGGCACTCGCGGAACGCATCGCCGCCAGCCGCCATCTGCGTTTTGGTGGCTTGCAGGCCTATCACGGCTCGGCGCAGCACAAGCGCGGACCAGAAGAACGCGCCGCCGCGATTGGGGAGGCTGTCGCGCGTTCGCGCCGCACGGTGGAGCAACTCCGCCAGCGCGGCCTCGCATGTCCGATTGTGGGCGGTGCGGGCACCGGCACCTTCCGGCATGAAGCGGCGAGTGGCGTCTATACCGAAATCCAGGCCGGTTCCTATTGCTTCATGGATGCGGATTACGCGGCGAATGAGGATGCGCCGCCCTTCCGGCAATCGCTTTTCGTGCTCTCCCAAATCATGAGCACCGCAGGGCCGGGCATTGCCGTGCTGGATTGCGGGCATAAGGGCGTTTCGGTTGACTCCGGTATGCCACAGGTCTGGCAGCGCCCTGGGCTGCGCTATGCGGGCGCGTCTGATGAACACGGCAAGATCGTGATTGAAGATGGCGCCGCGCCGGCGCTTGGTGAGAAGCTCCGCCTGGTGCCGGGCCACTGCGACCCGACGGTTGATCGCTATGATTGGTATGTCGGCGTGCGCAATGGGCGGGTGGAGTGCTTATGGCCGGTGTCTGCGCGCGGGGGGATGGCGTAACGCCATCCCACGCGTTCCTCACACGTCCAGATTGGCAACCTTCAAGGCATTGCCGACAATAAAGTCGCGGCGTGGTTCCACCAGATCACCCATCAGGGTGGAGAAGACCTGCTCCGCATCCTCCACATCCTCAACCCGCACGCGGAGCAGCGTGCGGATCGCGGGATCAAGCGTGGTCTTCCAAAGCTGATCGGGGTTCATCTCACCCAGCCCCTTGAAGCGCTGGAAGGAAAGCCCCTTGCGGCCCTGCGCAATCAGCTTTTCGAATAGCGCCAGCGGCCCGACAATCTGGGCCTCCGCACCATCAAGCGACAGCACCGCTCCGCCCAGGAAATCGGCGGCCAGCCTTTCACGCCGTTCATCCAGCCAGCGCGCCTCCGCACTGCGGAGCGCCGTCGCGTCCAACACATGGCGTTCACCCACACCGCGCACAATGCGCGCCAGCGTCAGGCCGTTATCGCCGGCGGTCGCCACCCAGCCGCGTTCAGAAGCCGGCGCCAGCACATCCAGCCGCGCCGCCAAGGCCTGTGCCGCGGCCAAGGCACGATCGCTTTCCATGGTCAGCGCGCCAGTAATTGCCGCCTGTTCGATGATATCCGCCGGCACCGCACCCGCCAGCCGGCGAATGCGCGATGTCGCCTGACGGTGGAAATCAAGCTCTGCCTGGAAGGCATCGCCGGCAAGCTCCCGCCCATCGGGCAGACGCAAGCTTGCTGCGCTTTGTGCCTTTTCCAGCAAGTAATCTTCCAGCGCGCGATCATCCTTAAGGTAGCGTTCTTCCTGCCCGCGCTTGGCGCGATAAAGCGGCGGCTGCGCGATATACAAATACCCGCGCGTAATCAATTCCGGCATTTGCCGGAAGAAGAAGGTCAGCAACAGCGTGCGGATATGGCTGCCATCCACATCAGCATCGGTCATGATGACAATGCGATGATAGCGGAGCTTGCCGATATCAAACCCGCCTTCCGATGGCTCACCACGCCCGATCCCGGTGCCAAGGGCGGTGATCAGCGTGCCGATTTCAGCGCTGGAGAGCATCTTGTCGAAGCGCGCGCGTTCCACATTCAGGATCTTGCCTTTCAGCGGCAGGATCGCCTGAAAGGCGCGGTCGCGCCCTTGCTTGGCGGAACCACCGGCGCTGTCACCCTCGACGATGAATAATTCGCTTTTCGCCGGATCACGTTCCTGACAATCCGCAAGCTTGCCGGGCAGCGATGACACATCCAGCACACCCTTGCGCCGCGTCAGTTCACGCGCCTTGCGCGCCGCCTCACGCGCTGTCGCCGCATCCAGGATCTTGCCGACAAGATCCTTGGTTTCCTTCGGATGGGTTTCAAACCAATGGGAAAGCGCATCGGCGCAAGCCACCTGCACCACGGGCTGCACTTCGGACGAGACGAGTTTTTCCTTGGTCTGGCTGCTGAATTTCGGATCGGGCACCTTCACGGACAAAACGGCCGTCAGCCCTTCGCGCATATCTTCGCCGGTGAGTGCGACCTTTTCCTTCTTGGCAATGCCTTCCGCAACCTTGGCGACCACGCGCGTCAGCGCCTGGCGGAAGCCCGCCAAATGCGTACCGCCATCGCGCTGCGGAATATTATTCGTGAAGCAGAGCATGGTTTCATGGTAGCTGTCATTCCAGCGGAGTGAGAGCTCAACCTTGATCCCATCCTGTTCCCGCGCGGCGAGGCTGATCGGTGTTGCGAAAAGCGGTGTCTTGCCCTTGTCCAGCCATTCGACAAAGGCCGTAAGCCCACCATCGAAATGAAACCTGGTTTCCTGCACTTCTGCATGGCGTTCGTCACGCAACACAACGCGCAAGCCGGAATTGAGGAAGGCCAATTCGCGCAAGCGGCGTTCCAGCACGGCGAAATCAAATTCCGTCCGCGTGAAGGTCAGCGCTGAGGGCTTGAAGGTCACTTCCGTGCCGTTCGGATGATCCGAAGCGCCAAGCGCCGTGCAGGGCACCACCGTGTCACCATGTTCAAAGCGCAGCCGATATTGCTGGCCGCCGCGCCAGATGCGCACTTCCATCCATTCGGACAGCGCATTGACTACCGCCGCACCAACACCATGCAGCCCGCCTGAGACCTTGTAGGAATTCTGGTTGAACTTGCCGCCGGCATGCAGCCGCGTCAGCACCACTTCAGCGGCGCTGATGCCTTCCTCCGCATGGATATCCACGGGAATGCCGCGGCCATCATCACGCACGGTGACGCTGCCATCACCATTCAGCGTGACGGAAACGGCCGAGGCGAAACCCGCCTGCGCTTCGTCCACCGCATTATCAACAATCTCAAACGCCATGTGATGCAGGCCAGAACCATCATCAGTGTCGCCAATATACATGCCCGGCCGTTTGCGCACCGCTTCCAGACCGCGCAAGACGGTGATGGAAGCGCTGTCATAGGCTTCATTTTCGGCGCGCGGCTCGTCGCTCATGCCGGTTACGGGCTCCTGTTTTGGGGATGCGAAAGCACGGGATTCTTATAGCGTTTTTCGGGAGAAAACGCGACCCCGGCGCGGGGAGATTCGGGGCTTTTCCGAAGGTGATCAGCCCATCGCGAAAAGCCTGCCATCAGCCACGCCAAAGCGCTGCCCAATACCGGCGAGCGGGGCGAAAACCTCGGCATCCGTGCCAGTCATGAAAACCTGCGCAGGCAGGGCGGCCAGCGCGGCGAACAGCGCTTCCCGCCGGACAGGATCAAGATGCGCGGCAACCTCATCCAACAGCAAAAGCGGCGCGAAGCCGCGCGCTTCGGCGATCAGCGCGGCATGGGCCAGCACCACGGAAACCAGCAGCGCCTTTTGCTCTCCGGTTGAACAGTATTCGGCGCTGATGCCCTTCAGCATATGCACCAGCACGAGGTCCGCCTTATGCGCACCACGCGCCGCGCCACCCGCTGCCGCATCACGCCGCCGATCCTGGGCCAGGCCCTGGCGGAGCGCATCTTCCACCGCCAGCGCCGGGGTATCAGCCAGCCCGGCCAGGATAGGGCAAGCAATCTCCAGCCGCGCCACCGGAAAAGCACCTGTGGCGCGGCCCGCCGCCAATTCGGCGTTGAGCCGCAGCATCAACGCGCGCCTGGCCGCCGCCACGGCCACCGCATGCCGCGCCATGGCATCTTCCAGCCCAGCCAACCAGGCAGGGTCCGCGCGGCCTTCCGCCAGCAGCCGATTACGCTCGGCCATGGCATTGTCATGCGCCGCCACTTCCCGCGCATGGCCGGGCTCCAATGCCCAAACCAGCCGATCCAGAAAGCGCCGCCGCCCACTTGCGCCTTCCTGAAATAGCCGGTCCATTTGCGGCGTGATCCAAACGGCGGCCATGCGTTCAGCCAGCATCGCCTGGCTGCGCAACGCCTGCCCATCCAGGCGATAGATGCGCCTTTCTGTCGCGCCTTCCGGGTCCGTGCCGGTGCCGATCTCCATGGGGCCACTGCGCGTTTCAAACCGCCCCGCCGCCGCCCAAGGCAGGCCCGCGCCGGCTTCCTGCCGGCCAAGTTCCGCCATGCGCGCGCCGCGCAAGCCGCGGCCGGGCGCGAGCAGCGATATCGCCTCCAACAGATTGGTCTTGCCCGCGCCGTTTTCGCCCGCGATGCAAATCAAGGATGCGTCAAACCGCGCATCCAAGCCCAGCCAGGACCGGAAATCCGTGAGCCTGAGGCGCGCAAGGAAAAGCCCCGGCGCCGTCACACCCGCATCGGCATCAGGACGAATAACGCTTCCGGCCGGGACGCATCACGCACAATGGTGGGCGCTGCGCCATCGGCGAACATGAATTCCAGCTTGTCTTCGACCAGATCGGTGATATCGGCCAGATACCGCGCCTGGAACCCGATTTCCAAGGCGCCGCTGGTATAGGCGACATCAGCGCCTTCCAGATCTTCCTGCGCTTCGCCCTGTTCGGGGCTGGCCGCCGACACGCGCAAATGATTGGTGCCAAGGCTCAGCTTCACGGGGCGTGATCTTTCGCTGCTGATGGCCGCCACGCGCTTCACCGCATCGGCGAAATCCTTGCGCGGCACGACAAGCTTCTTGTCATTGCCGCGCGGGATCACGCGTTCATATTCGGGGAAGGTGCCATCAATCAGTTTGCTGGTAAGCGTGACCGTACCAAGGGCGAATTGCACCTTGGTATCCGAAAGCCGCACCACAATCTCATCCTGTGTTTCTTCGGCAAGCTTGCGGATTTCATTCACGGTCTTGCGCGGGATAATCACGCCCGGCATGGCCTTGGCCCCTTCCGGCAGCGGTTCTTCCACGCGCGCCAGCCGATGCCCATCGGTCGCCACCGCGCGCAGCACCGGCTGGCCTTCGCTTTCGGTGGCGTGGATATAGATGCCGTTCAGGTAATAGCGCGTTTCTTCCGTGGAAATCGCAAATCGCGTGCGGTCAATCAAATCCCGCAATACGCCGGCCTTGATGCTGAATTGCACCGGCATCCGCCCTTCGGTCATGGATGGGAAATCATCCACTGCCAACACGGCCAGGCTGGTATTGAAGCGGCCAGACCGCAGCGCGAGCGGCCCATCACCGCCGCCATGGTCGAATTCCACCCGCGCGCCTTCCGGCAGGTTGCGGATAATCTCATAGAGTGTCGCCGCCGGTGCCGTGGTGCGCCCCGCGTGTGCAACGGTCAC
>JADCEX010000176.1 GCA_020249825.1 Roseomonas sp. | reverse complement strand
TGGGGGAGCGATCAATGAATATCACCTTGAACGGGCGCGCCGCGCTTATCACCGGCGGCTCAACGGGCCTTGGGCCTGCCATGGCCAAGATGTTCGCTGAATCGGGCGGGCATGTCGCGATTGTCGCGCGTGGGGCAGAGAGCCTGGCGAAGGCTGAAGCCGAAATCCGCGCCGTCGCGCCGGCCGCCAAGGTTGCCGCCATTGCCGCCGATATCCGCACGGCTGCGGGCTGCGAAGCTGCCTATGCCGCAGCGGTCAAGGGCCTCGGTCAGGTGGATATTCTGATCAATAATGCCGGTACCTCTCAGCGCGGCGGGTTCCTGGAGGTATCGGACGCGCTTTGGCAGGATGATCTGGACCTGAAGCTTTTCGCCGCCATCCGCCTTTGCCGCTTGGCGCTGCCCGCCATGCGGGACCGCAAATGGGGCCGCATCATCAATGTGCTGAATATCGGCGCCAAGGCGCCCTTGGCAGGGTCCACGCCGACCTCCGTGTCGCGTGCTGCCGGCATGGCGCTGACCAAGGCGATGGCGAGCGAATTCGCCCCCCATAATGTGCTGGTGAATGCCATGCTGGTCGGCATTATCGAAAGCGACCAATGGGTGCGCCGCCATGCCGCCGAACAGCGCAACATCTCCTGGGAGGATTGGAAGGCCGAACAGGGCAAGGCGGTGCCGCTGGGGCGCATCGGCAAGGCCGAGGAATTTGCCTCCCTGGCCTTGCTGCTGGCGAGCGAACAGGGCGGCTTCATCAGCGGCACGGCCATCAATGTGGATGGCGGGAAAAGTCCGGTGGTTTGAGAGCAGTCAGGGCATCACACGCCAGCTTCGCTGAGGCGCTTAGCGGAGCCACAATCTGGCTTGACAATAATAAATAGGACTCCTATTTATATGTCATGACCAAAGCCGAAGCATCTGATTCCGTCACGGCGCGCCTGCGCGAGGGGTTTGAGAGAATCGCGCTTGTCCTGCGGTCTGACCTTTGGATGGCCTCAGGCAAGGCGGGTCTGAACCCGACACAGGCGCAGGCCTTGGCCTTGTTGGTAGAACGGGCGGGTGGCCTACGCGCCAAGGAAATCGCTGCCCATCTGGCCGTATCGCCGCCGACAATCGCCGATACGCTCGCTGCGCTGGAACGCAAGGGCCTTGTCGCGCGCGCGCCGGACCCCGCCGACGCACGCGCCATGCGCGTGATTTTGACGGATGAGGGCCGAAAAGTTGGGTGCGCGCTTGCACAGTCTAAATCACAGGTAACGACAGCGCTCGCCGGCCTCTCGCCCGCCCAACAGGCTGACCTTCTGCTGTCACAAATACGGATCATCCGCTCCCTTCAACTGGCAGGCGCCATTCCCGAGCAGCGCATATGCGTCAGCTGCCGCCATTTTCGGCCGAACGCCTATCCAGGCGCAGCCCAGCCCCATCATTGCGCCTTCGTGAACGCCGCAATCGGCGACCGGGATCTCCGGCTCGACTGCGCCGAGCATGAAGCGGCCGACCCGTCCCTCCAGTCTGCCAACTGGAAGGGCTTTGAAACGGGACGGCTGCCCCTCCAAGCAACCCAAGAGACATAGAAAGGAAAACTTCAACATGACTATTTTGAACGTGCGAGGCCTGGGCCTTGCGGCGATGGCCTAGCTTTGCCTCGGCGCCACTGCATGCGCGAACGAAATCAGACCAGACGCGAACCAAGCCGTGAACGCGTCCTTCGACATTATCGAAACCAGGATCACCACCGCGAATGGCATGGCGAGCTTCCGCACCCGTGTGCGCGGTGAGGCCGGCAGCGCTCGGCCAGCGGCCACAGGCAAGTTCGAAGGATCACAAGTATACGCTTATGTTTGGCCAACCTCGCTCAACTCGGCCGATGTGGGCTTCGAGAGGGATCAGGGCATCGTCGCACTTGCCGCAACTTTCCATCCCGATTTCGACGATGCATCAAAGCGGGCACAAAGCGCTATCAACCGCGACCGCTGGCATGCACATTGGGTCATTCTGAATGAGGACAAAGCCTGCCCCGGTGGCTTGAAGGTCAAGGATATTCCGGCAGGAACCACGCCAAGGCTCCCACCCGATTGGCCAGGTGCCCCAATCCTGATCGACAGCCCAGATTTCAGGACTGATTTCATGGGCGATGCGGTCGAAGTGCAAGTGCCACTCGCCCAGATCGGTGCCTTGGCGACGGCGCGCTTCGATGGCGTGACGGCGGGCCTTAAGGTCAATGCCAATCTGCATGCGCCGCTGCTATGCGTTGAAAACGTCTTCAAGGTCGCCTCGGGCAATCTGAGCCTGCCCGGCCGCGTAGTTCCGGCGCGCTAAGCGCGTGTCGCAACAAAAAAGCGGCCCGGCGACTGCCATCGCCGGACCGCCCAATTATTCCCCTCCAAGCAACAGAGAAGGAGTTTCCTTATGGCACGTGTGAACCTTGTTGACAAAGCCTCGGCCCCAGTCGGCTCAAAGGCAGCGCTGGAACAGATCCAGGGCGCCTTTGGCATGGTGCCGAACATGTTCAAGGCGGTTGCGAATTCGCCCGCCGCGTTGGAAAGCATGTGGGGCTTCTTCGGCGCGCTCGGCGCCGGGACGATTGGCGCGAAGCTCGGCGAGCAGATCGCCGTTGCGGTAGCTGATCGCAATGACTGCAATTACTGCCTCGCGGCCCATACCGTGCTTGGCCAGAAGGCCGGCGCCAGCGCTGCCGAAATGGCACAGGCGCAGACCGGCCTTTCCAGCGATCCCAAAACAAGAGCAGCGCTGGCCTTCGCCATCAATGTTGTTGAGAACCGTGCCGCGGTAACTGCCGCCAATGTGCAGGCGCTGCGCGCCGCTGGGTTTGATGATGGCGCCATTGTCGAAATCCTGGCCCATGTCGCTCTCAACCTGTTCACGAATTACGTGAACGTCGCCTTCGACGTTCCGGTGGATTTCCCCGCAGTGAAGCTCAGCCGCAGCGCCTGATCCGGCGGGCGGTCGTGGGTTAAGCCACGACCGCCCCTCGATAAGCCTGCATTCGGAGACCGACATGACTGCCCTCGCACCCGAACTCGCCGTCTCGCGCTGGTTCAATACCGCGCGCCCGCTATCCTTGGCTGGCCTAGGCGGCAAAATCATTGTCCTTCATGCGTTTCAGATGCTTTGTCCGGGCTGTGTCGCGCATGGCTTGCCGCAGACCGAACGTTTGCATCGTCTGTTCAGGGATCGCCCCGATGTCGTTGTGATCGGCCTCCACACGGTTTTCGAGCATCACGCCGCAATGACGCCGGTTTCCCTTGAAGCCTTCATCCATGAATATCGGCTGACCTTTCCCATAGGCGTTGATCAGCCAGACGAGCATGAAGCGATCCCGCTGACGATGCGGCGCTTCAATATGCGCGGCACGCCGACGACCATCATTATCAACGGAGCAGGTCGCATCGTTGAACACGCCTTCGGACAGGTTGATGACTTGGCCTTGGGCGTGCTGCTCGGGACGCTTGCCGCAGAGGTGCCGAGGTCGGATGCAACCTCCTCCTCCGAAGCGGGATGTGCAGAAGGCGCCTGCCAAGCCCCGGCCCCGGTTTGCCAGAGCGCCATTTTGTCCTAGACCTCCGCCGAACGGATGGAGGCTCCCATGGCGCAGGATTTGACGGTTGGCATTGCAGGCTTGGGCGCGATTGGGCTGCATCTGGCCCGCGCGCTGGATCGCGGCGTGCCGGGCCTCAAGCTCGCCGCCGCCTCCGCCAGATGCATGCGCGGCAGCAGCGCGCCCACGGAAGACGGCACAAAAATCCGCCCGGCT
>JADCEX010000175.1 GCA_020249825.1 Roseomonas sp. | reverse complement strand
CGTAACCTCGGCTGAACGCTGGCCGACCATGCCCGATGTGCCGACACTTCAGGAAGCCGCCGGCGCCGCGGGTTTTGCCGCCGTGTCATGGACCATGTGGGCTTTCCCTGCCGGGACGCCGGAACGGATGGTCCGCCGCCTGGCTGAGGAGATCGCCGCCATCAACTCAACGCCCGCAATCGTCGAAAGGGCGCTGCTGATGGGCGGGCGGCTGCTGCATGGCGGGCCAGAGGCAGCGCGGGCGCGCATTGAGCGTGAGCGTGGGCTTTGGGCTGATATGGTGCGGATCTCAGGCGCGCGGATGGAATAGCGCTGGGTGAAGCCTGATTGCGTGCCGCGGCGCCGCGCTTCCGCCATTGACTTGGCTGGCGCCGCGCCCACAAGCTGACACGAGAAAACAAAAACGAAGAGGAGTGCAAACGCCATGCTGGGTCGTCGCCCATTGATTGCAGCCGCCCTTGCCGCGCCAGCGCTGCCACTGCCTGCACTTGGCCAGGCGCCCTGGCCCAATCGGCCGGTGCGCGTGATTGTCGGCTTCCCGCCCGGCGGGTCGCTTGATGTGATGACGCGTCTGGCCTGCGAGGTTTTGTCGCGCCGCTTCGGGCAGAATTTCATTGTCGAGACGCGTTCCGGCGCTTCCGGCAATATCGGCACGGAAGCCATCGCGCGCGCCACGCCCGATGGTTACACTATCGGCACGATCAGCATGCATAATATCGTGATCAATCCCATGCTGTTCAAAACCCTGCCCTATGACCCTGAGCGCGATTTCGCCTGGATCAGCGCCATGTGGGATTTGCCCAATGTGGTGGCGGTGCCGGCGCAGCATGTGCCGGCGCAAACGCTCCAGGAATTCATCACCTGGGCCAAGACACGGCGCGGAGGCATCAGCTACGGGTCTTCGGGTGTGGGCACGACCATTCACCTTTCCGGCGCTTATCTTCTGGGGCGTGCCGGGATTGAATCGACTCATGTCGCCTTCCGAGGCGCGGCGCAGACCATCCCCGCCATGCTTTCGGGCGATATCCAACTCGCGGTGGATAACCTGGCGAGCTATGTGGGTGTGATCCAGGAAGGGCGCATTCGCCCGCTTGCTGTGACGCTGCCGGAACGCTGGCCCGCCATGCCCAATGTGCCGACCATGGCGGAAGCGGGGATGGATAATTTCAACGTCAGCCCCTGGCATATGTGGGCCGGGCCACGTGCCATGCCGCGTGAGATTGTGGACCGGCTTTCGTCTGAAATCCGCACGGCCTTTGCTGATCCCGAATTGCAGCAGCGCGCGATCGGCATGGGTGCGCGGCTGACGGGTTCAACACCAGAAGAATTGGCTGCGCGGTTGAAGCGGGAACAGCCGATCTGGGCTGAAATGGTCAGAATTTCTGGCGCGCAGCCGGAATAGGGTGGGGGCTTAATCAGCCCAACTACGCGTGACCCTTGCTTACGGGTCACGCCTTAAGCGTCAAGCCAACCCCAAGGCCCAAAGCAGCACACCCTTCTGCGCATGAAGCCGGTTTTCCGCTTCATCAAACACCACGCTTTGCGGGCCATCCATCACCTCATCGGTGATTTCCTCGCCGCGATGCGCGGGCAGGCAATGCATGACAATCGCATCCGGTGCGGCGTGTTTCAGCAGTGCCGTATTCAATTGATATGGCGCCAGCAGATTGTGTCGGCTTTCCGCGCGCCCATCACGTTCATCGGACATGGAAACCCAGGTATCGGTCACCACGCAGCGCGCATCCCGCACGGCGGCAATCGGGTCATGGGTCAATTCCACCTTCGCACCCTGCGCGCGTGCCCAGGCGATCAATTCCGCCGGCGGCGCCAATTCCGGCGGGGTTGCCAGACGCAGCGTAAAGCCAAACCGTGCCGCGGCCTGGATGAAGGATTGCGCGACATTATTGCCATCACCTGTCCAGGCCACCACCTGCCCGGCAATCGGGCCGCGATGTTCCTCAAAGGTCATGACATCGGCCATCAACTGGCAGGGATGCGATACATCGGTCAGGCCATTGATCACCGGCACCGTCGCGTGTTTCGCCAATTCACGGATTTTCTGCACATTATCGGTGCGCAGCATGATGGCATCCACATAGCGCGACAGCACCTTCGCGGTATCCGCTGGGGTTTCGCCTCGGCCAAGCTGCATGTCCTTTGATGACAGCACCACAACATCGCCACCCAATTGGCGAATGCCGACTTCAAAGGAAACCCTTGTGCGCGTCGAGGGTTTTTCGAAAATCAAGGCGATGGATTTGCCGGCCAAGGGCTTGCCCGCAAGCTCGCCCCGCTTGGCGCGCCCGGCCACATCAAGCATCCGGCGCAACACCGCCGGTTCAAGATCCATCAATTCCAAAAAGTGGCGGGGCGGCGCATCGCCGCCCCTGACCGATTTCAACATGGCACTCATTGCGCCGCTGCTTGGGCACCGGCTGGGGTCAGGCGCAGGCAGGCGCGATCGAGCAGCGCCACCGCCTCATCCGCATCTGCCTCAGTGATGATCAAGGGCGGCGCCAGGCGAAGCACATTCATGCCGGCCGCAACGGTCAGCAGCCCCTCGGCCACGGCGGCGTTTTGCATTTCGCCATTATTGACCTCAGGCCGCAGCTTCAGGCCAAGCAGCAGGCCAGCGCCGCGCACATCTTCAATCACTGTCGGATGCTTGGCGGCCAGCGCCAGCAGGCCGCGCCACAAATGGCGCGCCACCTGATCCACACGGTCAAGGAAGCCGGGGGCGGAGACCACATCCATCACCGCATTGCCGGCAGCGCAGGCCAGCGGCCCACCGCCATAGGTTGAACCATGCGTGCCGGCCTTCAAATGCTTCGCCACATGTTCCTTGGCGAAAATGCCGCCCAGCGGGAAGCCACCGCCAATGCCCTTGGCGGATGACATCACATCAGGCTCGATCCCGGCCCATTGATGGGCCCACATCTTGCCGGAACGGCCCATGCCGGTCTGCACTTCATCCAAGGCCAGCAGCAGCCCGTATTCATCGCACATGGCGCGCAATTCACGCAGGAAGCGCAGCGGCGCGGGGCGCACGCCGCCTTCACCCTGCACGGGTTCAATCATCACGCCGGCGGTATTGGGGCCAATCGCGTCACGCACCGCATTCATATTGTCGAAGGGCACATGGTCGAAGCCTTCAACCGGCGGGCCGAAGCCGGCCAAATATTTCTCATTCCCCGTGGCGGCCAGCGCGGCCATGGTGCGGCCATGGAAGGCGCCATCAAAGCAGATCAGCCGGTAGCGTTCCGGGTGGCCATTTTCCGCATGGTATTTGCGGACAGCCTTGATCATGCCCTCATTCGCTTCGGCGCCGGAATTGCAGAAAAACACGCTGTCCGCGAAGGAATTTTCCACATGCCGTTGCGCCAGCCGTTCCGCCTGCGGGATGCGATACAGGTTGGAGGCATGAATGATCTTGCCCGCCTGTTCCGCAATCATCCGTGTCAGATGCTGGTGCCCATGGCCGAGGGAGGAAGTCGCGATGCCCGCGCCGAAATCCAGGAAACGTCGGCCATCTTCCGTCCAAAGTCGCGCGCCTTCGCCCCGCTCAAAAGCAAGGTCGGCACGGTTATAGGTCGGCATCAGGGCGGGAATCACGTTTCCAGTCTCCGCAAGCAACCGGCCCGGGCAAAGGCGACCATCGCCCCACCAAGGACCGGAAAGGGGAAACTTGCCGGAAAAGCGCGCAAGATGAAAGGGGCGCCCTCATCTATTCGCCAATATTCATCAAGGCGCCTCGGACCCGCGCCGCCTGGAATTGCGCCATGAACAGCCAAGCCGCAAGGCCAAGCCAGATCAGATCAAGCGCAAAAGCATAGGCCAGATGATCCCAGGCCAGCCGCCCATCCAACAGCGCGGCACGCATGCCTTCAAAAACATGCGTCGCCGGAATGGCGAGTGAGATCGGCTGCAACCAGCCCGGCAGCACCGAAACCGGATAAAACACCGCTGAGAAGGGCGCCAAGCCAAACAGCACGCCCCAGGCGAGCGCTTCAGCCCCCGCGCCATGGCGCAGGATCAGCGCGGTGACGCCAAGCGCCACCGCCCAGCCCATCGCCATCAGGGCCGCGAAATAGAGCACCAGCACCGGCCCCAGAGTCCAAATGCCAAAGCCATACAGCAGGAAAGCCAGCAGGATGGCCGGCCCGACCCCGATGGCCGTGCGGAGCATGCTCATGGCAACCAGACCCGCCACCAATTCATGCGGGCGCAGAGGGGCTACGAAAATATGGCCCAGATTGCGCGACCAGATTTCCTCAAGGAAGGAAATGGCAAAGCCCATTTGGCTCCGCAGCGTTACCTCCCACAGCAGCACACCGCCCAGCAGCACGCCGGCGGTGACACTCGCGGTATCGTTCTGCACGCCAGCGAGCCAAGCCGTCACAAAACCCCAGACCAGCATTTGCAAGACGGGCCAATACATCAATTCCAAAACGCGCGGCCAGGAACGCCGATACAGCGCCAAATGCCGGTACATCAGCCCCCAAACGCGCCGCGCCGCGCCGCTCATGCCGCGCGCCCCTGGCCGCGGGCGATATCCAGAAACACCTGTTCCAGATCATCGCGGCCATACCGCGCGATCAGATCCGCGGGGCTGCCTTGGTCCACAATGCGTCCCCCCTTCAGCATCAGCACATGGTCAGCCAGGCGTTCGACTTCGGCCATGTTATGACTTGCCAGCAAAATGGCCGCGCCGGTTTCAGCGCGGTAGTCTTCCAAAAGGCTCCGCACCCAATCGCCCGTATCGGGGTCTAGGCTGGCGGTGGGTTCATCCAGCAGCAGCAATTCCGGCCGATTGATGAGCGATTTCGCAATCGCCACACGGGTTTTCTGCCCCGCCGAAAGCTGCCCCGCGGGCCGATCCAGAAAGCTGGTCAGTTGCAGCCTTTCCGCCAACTCGGCGATGCGCTCCTGCGCCTTGGGCACGGTGTAAAGATGCGCATAGACCATCAGGTTTTCCCGGACGTTCAGCCGATGCGGCAGCGCGACATAGGGGGAAGAAAAATTCATCCGCGCGAGCGCAGCAAACCGATCCCGCGCCATGTCATGGCCCAGCACCACAACCCGCCCGCCACTGGGCACCAAAAGACCCAGCAGCATGGCGATGGTGGTGGATTTGCCCGCACCATTGCCCCCCAGCAGCGCCCAGGTGCTGCCGGCGGGCTGGATGAAATCCAAGCGAGCCACAGCGGGCGGATCGCCAGCCTTATAGGTTTTCGTCAGGCCCTGGGCCTCAATGGCGGGAAGCGGCATGGGGGCCATATCGGCCCAAACCAGCGTTTCGCCAAGCCATGGCGTCAGCTTGCGGGGCGCTGGCTTTCAATCAGGCGGCCTTGGAACAGGCGAATGCCCACTTCCCAACCCCAGGCAATGGCCGCCGGGCGATCCGCCCCGGCCAAAATCACATGTTCGGCCGCCTGGGCAATTTTTTTGCGGAGATCCGCCGTTGCAGCGCTATCGGCGCCGGGAAATTCCCCGGACCATTTGAGGCGCAGAAAATCAAAGCCCCCGCGTAAGCCGGACATGACCGTGGCAGCAAAGGGGGAAGCCGCTTCAATCATCAGCCGATAGCCACGCGCCTTTGCGAAATGGCGCGCGAGCTCGAACAGATCGGGCGCGGCCAGCACATCTTCCGCATCCAGCCCGATAATCAGCTTATGCCGCTGGCTTTGCGGCATGAGGGAGTCAAACCGAAGGAATTCTGTCGAAAAAAGACTTTCGACGCGCAGCGGCAGCGCGAGTGCGCGCATGTGGCGCAATTCCTCAGGCCGGGCAATATCGCTCAATTGCCGCCGGTCAATGCACTGCATCAGCCTTTGCGCAAAGGCTGGCGTCAATGAGATATCATAGCCAGGCAGCAGCCTTTCGCAGACTTCAGCAAGCTCAGCGCGGCGATCTTCCCAAAAAAGCTTGGTGTTTTGCCCGCCGGGCTCAAGCCAGCAAACCTTCTGACGGCGGAAAAAGATACTGAGATCAGCCGTGGTCAAGCCGCGCTCCGCCGAGGCCAGTGCTGCCGCGTCAACCATGCGGTTTTCCGGTTCCTCCAGCGCCATGGCCCGCATGGCCGCCACCATGCCAAGGCTGTCTTCGACCGCTGCCATGACAGCGGCTGCCTGCTGCGGCAGGCGCAGCATATAGACCGCCTTTTCCGCTTCCTCAGGTTCCAGCATGGACAGCAGGGTTTGCCGCTGCTGTTCCAGCGCATCGCTTGCATTGGGCAGACCAATCGCCACCAGATCACCGCCCGGCAATTTGAAACCCCTGATCCGGGCCGTGCTGTTCAAGGGTTCCCAGGCTTCGCGCAGCAATTCTGCCCTTGTGCCGAAACGACGGGCGCGCGGCAGGGCCGAAAATCGCAGCATGAGCACCAGGCGCTCCTCACCCAGGGCGACGGCGTCGCGAATGGCATTGGAAAGCGCCACAGCCCCAAGAGCTTCAACTGGCAAGGCCGCAGCTGTGGGGGCGACAGAACTCATGAACGACCCTCGGGCAATACGGCTTCCAGCAAAAGAGGCTTGTGGCAGCCGAGCCGATCGAAGGGGGAGGTCGCAAGCCCGCGGGTGCGACATTCCGAACGCAGGCAGCGCGCGGCTTCACTGCAACGTTCCATGCGGCTTGCGGTGATCAGCTCTTCAATCCAGGGACCAGCGTAAAGATGAATATCCTGGCTCAGTCCCCATGAAAGCGCCGCCACAGCATCGCATGCACTGAGAATAACACGCGCCGGGTCAAGGCGGCGCAAGGCCTTCAGCACTTGCGTATCATCCAGGGCCGGCGACCAATCCAGAATTAGCCAATGCGCAGGGAGCGCATCTGGTTCAACCAGGGAAAGTGCTGATGCCGAAAGCCCTGAAATGGCAATGCCCCAGGCCTGTTGCTGCAGCGCCTGCCGCCTGATGGCGAGGTTGCTGATGGAAATGGCCTCATGCAGGGCAAGTGTCGCGTAAAGGGCGGGGGCGGCGGCGGGCAGCTGGTCCTCTTCTGTCTCCTCCGGCATGGGTGGCAGCAGATCGGGCGGCAAATCGAGCAATAGCGGGGCGATGGGCCCGCCGCCCATCAAGGATTTGCGCGTACCCTCATCACCAAGCGCTTCCAGGACGCGTTTTTGCAGCGAGGATTGCGCGTGGCGCAGCAGCGCCCGATCCTCGGCAATACTGCCAAGGTGCTTCCGCAGGGCTGTGTGGTCCAAGCCAAGACGCTGGAACACCAATTTGGGCAGCCTTGTGTCGGTAATGCCGACAATGCTTTGCCGCCGATAGACTTGCGCGAGGTTGATCCGATCCAGGCGCGCATCGAGGTTGAGGGGTGAGATCGGCTCCGGCGCGGGCACTTCCAGGAATTGTGGCAGGCGGGCAGCATTCAATATGCTGATCAGCATGTGCTTGGATGCTGGCAGCGGCAATAAATGCACCGCTGTCTTGCCCAAGATTTGCTCCAGCAGAAGCTGAAGCTTGCCCGCTTCGAAGCTCGGCAGTTCCGTCAGCAGCCAATCATGCGGGGCGATTTCAACCAAAGAGCCGCCTTTGACATCAACCGCTTCCCGCATCAGGGCAAAAACCAGGCGCTGCGCTTCCAGCCGCGTG
>JADCEX010000174.1 GCA_020249825.1 Roseomonas sp. | reverse complement strand
GCAGGGGTTGCGTCGCTATATCCTTAGGCGGCTACTGACGCTTGTCTTCGTTATCTGGGCCATCCTCACTTTGCTTTTCATTGTGCTCAAGACCCTTCCTGGCGACCCAACGGCGATATTTGTCGATAGCAATTTCGCACCGGAGATGATCGCGGCGCAGCGCGCAGCCTGGGGCCTTGATGACCCCATTCTTGTGCAATACGCCCGCTACATCTGGAACATGGCGACTTTTGAATTCGGCCAATCCTTCTTCCAAGCAGTACCTGTCAGAGAGATCGTATTCGAAAAATTGCTGAATACCTGGGCCATGGTATTGCCGGCGCTTGTACTTGCGATTGCCCTTGGCGCCGTACTTGGCGCCATGCTGGGCTGGCGCCGCGGTTCGAGGGGGGAGGGTACTTCGGTTGCCTTGCTGCTCGCGCTGCGCTCAGCCCCATCATTCTTTGTTGCCATTCTGCTGCTGATGACTTTTGCCTATCAGCTACGCTGGCTGCCCTCAGGCGGCATGGTCTCACTGGATAATGATGGGGAAACCTTTCTGGCCCGGATTTTCACCTTCGATTATCTTTATCACCTGATTCTGCCCGGTCTTGTGCTGCTGTCGCGCGAAATCACGACCCCGGCGCTTTTGCTCCGCAGCACCATGCTTGAGGTCCGCAATAGTGACTTTGTTGATATCTTGCGCGCAAAAGGGCTGAAGGAGCGGGTGGTGGTCACACACGCTGCGCGAAACGCCATGCTACCCCTTGTCACAGATGTTGCGGTCTCTCTCGCGCTGCTTTTTGAAGGTCAGGTCTTGCTTGAAATCATCTTTGCCTGGCCCGGCATCGGGCGTGAGATGGTGACTGCATTGAACAACCTTGACTATCCAATCGTCCAGGCCTGCTTCTTCCTTATGGCGCTTACCATTCTGGTTCTTAACTTCATCGCCGACCTTCTCTATGGTCTTATTGACCCACGGGTGACCTATACATGACCCGAAACGAACCTCGCCAGCATGGCTCATGACATGAGTGACCATACACTTGATGCCACTCGAAGATGGCAGATGAAACGGTTGCTGCGCACTATCATGCGCTACCCGTCGGGCAGCGTGGCCCTTGCCTTTCTGTTGGTCTTCCTGGCCATGGCGCTCATCGGTCCCTGGGCCGCACCCTATGGCCCCTTTGAAACGATTTACGATCAGGATGAGATGCCGGTACGCTTGGCCGGGCCTTCGGCGCAGCACTGGTTAGGCACAACCAATCACGGTGTTGATGTATTCAGTCAGCTGTTATGGGGCGCGCGTATCGCCCTGGTGGTAGGGGTTCTCTCAGCGCTCGGAAGCGTGCTGCTCGGCACGCTGATCGGGCTTCTGGCTGGGTATTTCGGTGGCTTGGTGGATGAAATCATCATGCGGCTCACCGATATCGCCTATGGCATTCCATTTTTGCCCTTTGCGCTTGTTGTCATTGCGATCGTCCAGCCAAGTATCGGACTGATCATTATTCTGGTCATCGCCTTCCTGTGGCGCACTACAGCGCGGGTCATACGCTCTCAGGTACTCACGTTGCGCGAACGTCCATTTGTCTTGGCCGCGCGTGCGGCTGGCCTGAGTGAATTTGCCATATTGTTTCGTCACGTCGCACCCAATGTCCTGCCGCTCAGCTTTCTTTATGTTGCGATTGGCGTACAAGCGGGTGTGATGTCTGAGGCGGCCTTGAGCTTCCTTGGCTTTGGCGACCCCAATGTCATGAGCTGGGGGCTGATGTTGAACGATGCCTTCAGGGCAGGGGCTATGCGCAGCGCCTGGTGGTGGGTGCTGCCACCTGGCATCTGCCTTTCCATTCTGGTGATCTCAACCTTCATGGTCACCCGCGCCTATGAAGAATTGGTCAACCCAAGGCTCAGGAAGCGGTGAGCATGGCAGTGCTCGAAATTCGTGATCTGACTGTCACCTATCGCACGGCAGCGGGAGAGGCACGCGCGGTGGATCGGGTATCCTTTGCCTTGCAAGCGGGTCAATATCTCGGCATCGTGGGGGAAAGCGGTTGTGGCAAATCCACCATCGCAAAAGCGATCATGGGCATACTTCCTGAAAATGCGCGTGCCGGTGGCGCGATTTCATATGAGGGAAGCAACCTCCTGGCGCTGGATCGGGAAGCGCTGAACAAGGTGCGTTGGCGCCATATCGCGATGGTGCCGCAAAGCGCCATGCATGCGCTTGACCCTGTCTATCGTGTTGGGGACCAGATAGCCGAGGCAATTCTGGCGCATAAGCCGATGGATGGCGCTGAACTTCGTCAACGCCTGGACGCACTTTTTGACCTTGTCGGCATCTCGACAGCGCGCCTTGCCGATCATCCTCATCAGCTTTCCGGCGGCATGCGCCAGCGTGCCATGATCGCCATGGCTCTTGCGCTTGATCCCGATGTGATTGTGGCAGATGAGCCGACCACCGGGCTTGATGTGATTGTACAGGATCAGATTTTGCTCCGTATCAAGGAGATACAGGAGAAGATGGCCAAGGCGATGGTGCTGATCACGCATGATATCGCCGTGGTTTCCGAGAATTGTGACCAAGTGGTGGTCATGTATGCAGGCCGTGTTATGGAACGCGGCAGTCATACCGTTCTGGAGAATCCGTTTCATCCATATACAGTCGGCCTTATCAACGCCTTCCCTGATCTGGATGGTGAAGCGCGGGAACTGATTTCGATACCGGGCTCACCGCCGAGTTTGCTCAATCCGCCAAAGGGTTGCCGCTTTCACGCGCGCTGCCCCTTCGTCATGCCGCTATGCGCCGAACAAGAGCCGGAGCTTATGCAGGTCGCGCCCGGCCATTTTGCCGCATGCCATCGCACCGAAGACATTGTGGAAATCCGCGCCCGCGGTACTGACCCGGCAACATGGCAACCGAAGGGCCTGAGAGTTTGAAGCGCCAGCGCTGGTCACGCAAGGCACGTGCAAAGCGCCCATTGCCGTAGCGCGGCTTTCCTCCATATTTGCTTGAAAATGCTCAAGCGCTGCAAATCAGCTCCCGATCATCTTGAGCCCGCCCCAGGTAAATCCAGGTACACAGACCCGCTCCACACGCTCCCGCCACCGTGCATCATCGGGTCGCGGATAGACAAGGCGCTGATCATCCGCCGCCCAGGAATAGCCCGCATCGCCCAGGATTTCACGCGCCTTCGCAAGATCGAAGCCGGCAGGGGCCGGAAGATCAGGATTGGTCCAAGGATTGCCATCAACCAGGAAAGTATCTGCGCGCGGCACGCGGCCATTGCCTTCCCATACCACACGCACCAGAAATTCTCGGTCAATTGTATGGGACCAGGCACGACGAAACTCAACATCGCGCCAGGGCAGCCATGATATCCGCTTCACCGCATGCATCCAATTGATGTCGGTGGTCCTTTCCACCCGGATATGCCTTTCGCGCTGCAAGGTCGCGATCTGTGATGGCATGAAATCAACGCCTTCTGCGAAATCAATATCGCCACCCTGCAACCGACCAAGCAGACCATCGGTTGACGGCACCACAACGACCTGAATTTCGTCCAGCGAAGGACGAGAGAAATGATCCTTCCGTGCGATCAGTTGCATCTGCGTATCCGCTTGATAGCGGCCGATCGCAAAGGGGCCGCTGCCGATCGGGCGTTCAAAACGCAAGGCACGCGGATCGTCACCCACATTTTGTTCCTGTAGGATGTTTTCCCAAATATGCTTTGGAAAAATCACATTCAGCAGCAGGAAGTAGGTTTCGAACTGACCATAGGGCTGCTTGAAGCGCAGCCTGACAGTGCGGTTTTCTTCACTCAGGATTTCTGTGGAGGCGAGGTATTGATTCGCTGTCCAAAAGAAGCCGCGGTCATAGCGGGTCAGGAAGTCAAGCGTGAATTTCAGATCATGCACCGTAACCGGGCGGTCGTCATGGAACTTCATGCCGGCGCGCAGCGTGACATCATAGGTCAGCTCATCGCGGCGTTCCCAACGCTCAGCGGCCCAGGGAATCACATTCAAATCCTTGTCAAGGTAAGCAAGCCGATCATAGATCATGCGTCCGATGGAACGGAAACGATTGGCCGCCTGGATGATATTCAGGGTCTCGACAAGTGAAAGCGTACCAACAACGACACGCCGGCGCTGATTGGCACGCCGTGGTTTCAGCCCCAGATAGGTCTGGAACATGTCGAAGGAGCAAATGCCAAAGCCGGTCACTGGCACTACGCCTTCCCAACGTTCGGCATTATAGGGGTCAATGACGCCGGGTCCCCAGCCAAGCTGGGTGATGTAGCGATCTTCGGCAAGCACCCTTTGCGCCGCGCGCACATGCTCAAGCCGTTTGCTGGGATCACTTTCGGCTGATTGAAGGTCGATCAGCCGATCATATTCCTCATTCGCCCATTCCCCATAATTCCGACGGTCTTTGCCATAGGCGCGGCTGATGAGCCATTCGGAAGGATCAACACGTTCCGGTCGCGCCACGGCAGGATGGAATTGAATGTCGCCATGCATATGGGTAACGATCGCTTCAAGCCAGCGCGATTGCGACACTTGCTGCATCGTGTAGCGCAGCCCAACCTGCCCACCATCGCGCGACCATTTACGAAATGCATTGAGCCAGGCTGGCTGGGTCGTTGGAATCAGTACGCCGAGCTCCGGCACCTTGGTCCCCGCTGCCGGCCAGGTGAGCCGCGCAACCGTATCACGGACCCAGGCCGGATTCTGCATGTAATAGCCGCGTTGTTCCGCATAAAGTTGACGGAATGCCGGATTGGCCACCTGAATCTGTGACGCATCCTGCGCCGCGGCACGCGGCAGCAATCCCTGCGATCCCTCCGCCGCCATTAGCCCGCCGGTGACCGCGGCAAGCTTCAGAAATTGTCGCCGTTCAACGGAGGGCGAGGCGATTTGTTCCGGTGTCTGATGCATCCTGGGCCTCCTGGCTATTTGTTGTTGTCATAAGGTGGCAGGCCACTTCCTGGCCGCTGGCAAGCATCACCTTTGGCGGATCAACCGCGCTGCAGATCGGCATCGCTACCGGGCAGCGCGGGTGGAAACGGCAGCCTGCGGGGATAGCCATGGCATTCGGTACCTGACCGGAAAGGGGAAGACGCTTGCGCCCACGCCGACCGCGCACAGGCACCGACGCCATGAGCGCTTGGGCGTAAGGATGAACCGGACGGGAGAGAACCGCCCCTGCCGGACCGTATTCAACAATACGACCGAGGTACATCACCGCAACGTTCTGACAAAGGTACCGCATGGTCGATAGATCATGCGAGATATACAGAATGGCCATTCCCATATCACGTGCGAAGCTGCGGAATAGCGCCAGGATGCCGGCACGGATAGAAACATCGAGCATCGACACTGGCTCATCCGCTACAAGGATGCGTGGTTCAACACCGATCGCCCGCGCGATGGCCACGCGTTGCAACTGCCCGCCTGATAGCTCATGCGGGTAGCGTGAGGCATAAGTTTCAACGGGGGCAAGGCCGGCACGTTCAAGTGCGCGATGTGCGCGCGCCAACTGCTCCCCTCGTCGGCCCGGGAAGTGCACGGTGATGGGTTCAAGTACGCTCTCCAGCGCCGTAAATCGCGGATTAAGTGCCTCAAAGGGATTTTGGAAAACAATCTGCACATCACGCCGAAATGCAAGCTGGGCGGTGCGGTCACGCTTGAGGTCAACATCGCGGCCGGCAACGCGAATACTGCCGGCCGTACGCGTCACAAGGTCGAGCACGGCCATGCCCGTGGTGGATTTGCCGCAGCCGGATTCACCAGCCAATCCAAGCACCTCACCTGGTGCAATGCGGAAACTGACGCCATCCACCGCCCGAACCAGCGCGGGTTGCCGACCAAGCATCGCCGCAAGCAAGCCCTGACGCACAGGATAGTGCTTCTCAAGACCATCCACTTCCAGAAGCGCGGTGGAGGCGGATTCTAGAGCCAGGAAACTTCCTCCTTCTGCCGGGCCTCGAAGGCCGCAATCTCTCCTTCATGGCTGAGTGTGAGCGTGACGCTGTCTACGCCACGCAACAGGCAATCCTTGCGGAAGGAATCGATTTCAAAACGATCTATCTTTCCGTCGGGCCCAGTCACTGTCTGTGCCGCCAAATCGACGGTAATGCGCGCTCCTGGTCTTGCATGGAGTTCCGAACGCAGTTCAGCCACACGCGCTTCTGGCAGCATGATGGGCAAAGCGCCATTCTGAAAGCAGTTATTGAAAAAGATATCGCCGAAGGACGGCGCGATAAAGGCACGAAAGCCATTATCCACCATGACTGTCACAGCATTTTCGCGGGATGAGCCACAGGCGAAATTTCTTCCCGCCACGATGATGCCCGCACCCGCAAATCCTGGTTGATTCAGTGGAAAATCCGGGCGCAGATTTCCACCAGGCGCGCGTCGCATGTCATGAAACATGGCCGGGGCCTGTTCCTCCCGCGCGCGACCAAGGAAACGCGCGGGGATGATCTGGTCGGTATCAACATTCGGCAGATCAACCGGCACCGCGATTGCTGTGAGGGATGTGAAAGCCTCCATACTGCTGATCTCCTCTCACGCTGAAGCCAGTTTACGGACATCCGTGAAGCGGCCTGTTACGGCAGCCGCTGCCGCCATTGCCGGACTCACAAGGTGGGTACGCACACCCTGTCCTTGTCTGCCGACAAAATTACGGTTTGATGTGGAGGCGATGCGCTGGCCGGGCTTACCGGTATCGCCATTCATACCGACGCACATGGAACAGCCTGGTTCTCGCCACTCAAAGCCTGCTTCCCTGAAGATGAGATCAAGGCCTTCGGCTTCCGCCTGCCGTTTCACCACGCCCGACCCGGCAACCGCCCAGCTTGGCACCACTGCCTTGCGTCCGCGCACCACGGCGGCTGCGCTCCGCAAATCCTCAATGCGGCTATTGGTGCAGGAGCCGATGAAAACACGATCCACCTGAACATCTTCAAGCGGCGTGCCTGGCTGCAAGCCCATATAGGCAAGGGCACGTTCCATCCCTTCGCGTTTCAATGCATCCGGCGCTGAGCCGGGATCAGGGATACGCGCAGTGATCGGCACTGCATCTTCGGGGCTGGTGCCCCAAGTGACCATGGGCGCTATGGCCGCAGCATCCAGAGTTACTTCCTTGTCGAAAACGGCACCCTCATCGCTTGGCACATTGCGCCAATAGGCGAGCGCCTTGTCCCAGGCGGCGCCCTTGGGGGCGAAGGCGCGCCCATGCAGATAGGCGAAAGTTGTATCATCCGGCGCCACCATGCCCGCTCGCCCACCGGCTTCAATGGACATATTGCAGAGCGTCAATCGCCCTTCGATGGAAAGGCTGCGAATGGCGCTGCCGGCATATTCGACAACATGACCAATCGCGCCACCGGCACCGATGCGCGCAATGATAGCCAGGATCACATCCTTCGCCGTGACGCCAAAACCCAGATTTCCTTCAACCGCAATCCGCATAGCCTTGGGCTTGCGCTGCCACAGGCTTTGTGTCGCCATGACATGCACAACTTCAGAGGAGCCAATGCCAAAAGCCAAAGCCCCAAGCGCGCCATGGGTGGAGGTATGGCTATCGCCGCAGACCAGGGTCAGCCCGGGCTGCGTGATTCCCTGCTCGGGGCCGACAACATGCGCTATACCTTGTCTTTCATCGCCAATATCAAAAACGGTGAAGCCGTATCGCGCATGGTTATCCGCCATCGCTGCCACGATGCCGCGGTGATGGCTGTCTTCAATGGCGCCAAGGCCGCGTCCGCCGGTCGCAACATAATGGTCTGGTGTTGCGAAGCTACGATCCGGTCGGCGCAACGACAAGCCGCGCGCGCGCAAACGTGCGAAACTGCCGGCAGATCCATCATGCATCAGATGGCGATCAATATAGAGCAGCGTATACCCATCTGGTCGGTCAACAACCACATGACGACGCCAGATTTTCTCGAACATTGTCAGTGAAGGCTGGGCCATGGCGCAGGAGTCCCCCCTGGAAGTCTGTTATGTGACAGCATCGCGCCAGAGTGTTGGTTGAGGGCAGGGGCAAACCCGGGCAAGCTGCCCAGGCCTACCTTAACCAAATGCCCATCATCCACAAAGACTCTCGGTCGCTTTCCCGCCACTCTGTTTCCACTATCACTTTTCGTTTTGAAAAGCGTAATCAGGGCTTGGCGGGAGAGTCAAGAATTCTTGCAGGTCACTCAGCCGCGGCGCGCGGCATATGGCCCAGCGTACCATCATATTTTTTTGCACTTTCTGCGGGCAGGAAACTTTCTTCCATGGCGCGAATGCGATCGAAGCCGGCAAAGACATGGGTATTGCCCAATGGGTGCCCCTTGGAGCGAGCGTCAAGTTCGGACTCCGCCATGGGGCCTTTCTCACGCAGGGCAGAAGCGAGGTCATGCATCGCGAGTAAGGCTGCGCGCATGATGGCGCCTGGTAGAATGGTGATCTTGATGCCAAGCCGCGCCATGGTTTCACGGTCCATGCGGGGGGAAATGCCGGTCATGTTATAGAAGACAGGCCCCTTTACCTCCTGGCAAATCCACTCGACCTCCGCCATGTCCTTCGGACCTTCAACGAAGGCAAGATCCGCGCCAGCGTCTAGGAAAGCATTGGCACGCCAGATCGCCTCATCAAGGGAGCCGCCATGGGCACCGCGACTGTCGGTGCGCGCTATCAGCACAAAGTCCGGCTCCATCGCGTCACGCGTCTTTGCGGCAGCACGGATTTTTAGAACGGCTTCCTCACGCGCAATGACCTCGCGTCCAGCCACATGCCCGCAACGTTTGGGCGCTACCTGATCTTCAAGATGCATGCCAGCGACACCAGCACGGCAATACTCCTCCACCGTGCGGACAACATTGATTGCATTGCCGAAGCCGGTATCGGCATCCGCAATGACGGGAACCGAAACAGCGGCGGCGATGCGACGCGCATTTTCCGACATCTCCGTCAAGGTCATCAGTCCGGCATCAGGCAGGCCAGTAACGGAGAGCGATGATCCGTAGCCGGACATATAGACAGCCTCAAAACCGGCCTGTTCAAGCACGCGTGCTGACATGGCATTGAAGCAACCCGGAATGATGAGTGGTGCGGCTTCGCGTATCAATGTACGAAGCCGGGTTGTCGGGCGTGTGGGATAAGGCTGGCCGAGGCGCATGGTTGTTTTCTCCCTTTTGGTGGTGATCAAGAACATGGCGGGTCCATGATCAAAAACATCCTATCTGAAATGATGTCAGCATTTCAACGGAAACCAGTCGTTGGAAGCGCTGATCTTCCATTGAGGATGACGCCAGATTCTTGCCTTGGGGTGGCGCCATACTGATTGCGGGCTGGGATGTTAGGGCTCAGTCAGGACCGGTGGGCTCGCTTCAGCGCAATCGAGAACCGCTCGAACAATACCGGGATTGCGGGGCAAACAACCAAGGGACTAACCGAGATAGCTCTCTACAAGTCCCTTGTCGTTCAAGAGTTGGGTCGCTGACCCTTGAAGGGCTATCTGCCCATTGCGCAACACAAGGCCGTAATCTGCAATCCTGAGTGCCCCAAGCGCCATCTGTTCGACCAATACAATCGCAACCCCTTGCTGGGTAAGGTCTCGCAATGCACGCAAAATGGCGCGCGCAATCTGTGGTGCCAGGCCAAGGGATGGTTCATCCAGCATCAGCACCTTTGGGCGCATCATCAAAGCACGCGATACCGCAAGCATTTGCTGCTCACCCCCTGAAAGGGAGCCGCCAGGGATACTTTGCCTTTCGCGCAATACCGGGAAGCGCGTGAATTCGTCCTCCAGGCTTTTTCGGATCGCATCAGGATCGTTTTGTGGCAGATGCGCCGCACCCAGGAGGAGATTGTCCAATACACTCAGCATCGGAACGATCTGTCGTCCCTGTGGCACATGGACAAGACCCTTACGCGCCAGAATATGTGGTGCAATGCCCAAGGTATCTTGCCCATCATAAGCAACGCGGCCGCCACTGCGGGGCAGAAGGTTTGAAACGGCACGCAACAGGCTTGTCTTACCAGCACCATTGGCGCCGAGCACGGCCAACAAGGCGCCTGGCGCAACGCTGAAGGATATATCCTTCAAGACTTCAACCGCGCCGATGCGCGCTGAAACTGCCTCTACCGCGATCACGGCGCTGTCGCCTTTTCGGAATTGGGGGCTTCAGTATCCTCAACGCCCAAATAGGCTGCGATTACCTTCTTGTCCCCCTGGACGGCCAAAGGCGTATCATCGGCAATCACAACACCATGATCGAGAACGGTTACCCTATCGCTCAAGCCCATGACGAATTCCATATTGTGCTCAACCAGCAGGATGGTCTTTCCCGAATCGCGCAGCCGTCGCAGCGCTGTGGCAATCTGCTGTGCTTCCAGCGGATTGAGGCCGGCAACAGGTTCATCAAGCAGCATCACCAACGGGTCCTGCGCAAGCGCCCGTGCCAATTCAACTAGTTTTCTATGCCCGTAGGGCAGTTCAGCCGGGGTGCGATCAGCAAGATGCGCGATGGCAAGCGCATCAAGCACCGCAAGCGCACGAGCGCGCTCCTGCTCCTCATGAGGCAGTCCGGCAACCCATCGCATCATGGCACGGATACCACCTTCGCCAGCCTGCGGCCGAAGGCCAAGCATCACATTTTCAATCACCGTGAGCCCGCTGATCAATTGAAGATTTTGAAAGCTGCGGGCCAGACCAAGCCGCGCACGTTGATGGGCGGAAAGGCTTGTTACCTCGTTCTGTCCAAGGTGGACTGAACCCATATCCGCGCGATAAAGACCCGCTACACAATTTATCAGGGTAGATTTGCCTGCACCATTGGGGCCGATCAGGGCATGAATAGTGCCCGGCGCGACCGAAAAGGACACATCACGTAGCGCGACGACACCTGCATAGGATTTCGACAGACCGACAACTTCAAGCGAACCGCCTCGGCGTGTACCAGGTGGCGGAGGCCGCGTTGCCACGGCTTGGGGCATGCCGGCCTCGGCTATCGGGCTGGAATGGGCAGCGCGACGCATCGGCCTTATGGCCGCACGCAACATTCCAACCGCTCCTTCTGGCACCAGCAGCAAGACAGCAAGCAGGATGCCGCCATAAATGATGAGTCCGATAGTATGAAAGCCCGCAATGACTTCGGCGATGGCGACCAAAATTGCAGTGCCAAGAAGCGGACCGCGGGTGTCACCAAGGCCGCCAATCACTGCCGCAATCAGCAGCGCTATGGAAAGGCGGATCGAAAACGCGTCAGAGGAAACAAAGCCCGATTGATGCGCAAACAATATGCCCGCCAATCCAGCCAGTAACGCGCTTGCGGTGAATACCGCCGTGCGCCAGAGCGATACATTAAGGCCAACTGTCTGCGCGAAACTCTCCGATTCCTTGATGGCCCGTAGCTTACGGCCGGTACCGGAAGAAAAAACCCAATCGCTGCCGAGTTGGACCAGCAGCAGTGCCGCTGCGCAAATCCAAAAGGTATAGGCGGCGGCATTACGAAAATCGCCGAAATCCAGCTGAGGTACACCAAAAAGCCCCATGGTGCCGCCTGTGAGATCCACGGCACGTTGTGCCCAGATTTCCACGATGAAGCCGAAAGCAAGTGTCGCCATCGCAAGGTAAAGGCCGCGTGTACGCAATGCCACGAGACCGAGCAAAACGCCCACCAGACCAGCGGCCAGCAGACCAAAAGGCATGGAAAGCCAGAGCGGCCATCCAAAGCTGGTGGCCGTAATCGCTGAACCATAGGCACCGATGGCGTAAAATCCTGCTTGGCCAAGCGACATCTGTCCGGAAAGCCCGAGCAGAATATTCAAGCCAATGACCGCGATAGCCGTATAGGCGAAGGTTTGCCCGAGATGTACAAAAAATGGGTTGGGGGCGAGAGATGGCCATGCCGCCACTAGAATTATTGCGAGTAGCCAGCCAAGAGGCGCCAGACGGCGAGGGTTTTGTGCGCTCATCGGACATCTGCCTTTGATTCGCCGAAGATACCACTTGGCTTGAGCACCAGCATCGCCATGACAAATAGAAGCGGATAGAGATCGCCGTATTTTGAGTCCCAATAATTGGCCAGTGCTTCCGCGACGCCAAAAAGTATGCCGCCGACAAGAATACCAAGGGGATTGGCAAAGCCGCCAAGTGAGGCGACCGCAAGCGCCTTGATGGTGAAAATCAGTCCCATATGAGGATGAACCGTGACAAGCGGCCCAACCAGAATTCCAGAAATGGCCGCCAATATGGCAGCGATTACCCAGACCGATGTCACGGTGCGACGTACATCGATGCCGAACAGGGCGGCGGCATCCGGATTAAAAGCCACTGTGTAGACATCGCGTCCCCAGCGGGTCCTGAACAATGCCCACCAAAAACCACCGACCGCCGCGAGGGCAGCAAGGATAATCAACAACTCCTCGAGAAAGAAACCGATCTGCCCAATCATAATCACGTTATCGCGACGATCAGAAAACAAGGGTGGCGAGTATTGGGAAGATTTCCCCCAAATGAGTTCGACGGTATTCTGCAGAATAAGCGCCACACCCGCGGTTGTAAGAATCCAGGCTAAGGCACCACCGGCGCGGCCGGCACCAAAACGATCCAGCGGGCGCACCGCGAAGCGCTCAAGGCCCCAGCCCATCAAGGACAAGACAATGACAACAGCCACAATGGCAACCGGCAGGGGAAGCCCGGCACCAATCGCAGCAAGTGACAGAAAGGAAGCTGCCATCAGAAAATCGCCCTGGCCGAAATTCACCCGATTGGTGGTGAGGTGAGCGATAAAGAGCCCCTTTGCCGTCAGCGTATAAATGGCGCCCATGGCCATGCCGGTCACAAGCAGCTGGATGAAATTCGTCAGGGTCATTCCCCGATGGTCCTTCGCTGAAGTCTTTTCCAACCAGGCTGAAGCACCCGGCTATTCTTCTTTGGGCAAGCCAATGGGGCAGTGCAGATGGCGCGCGCCGACATCAGTCATCCAGGTGCTGGATGCGTTTCCGTCTGCGCGATGCCTCACGCGGCGTCGCCTCAGCGTTGCTCTAGCCGAACAACCTGGCCGTTCCGCCAGACGCCAAGGAAAACATGCTCGCGGTCAAGGCATTCATGATCATCAGCGCTGAAGGGGCGCGCCGGCGTTGCGGAAATGGCCTCAACGCCATCTAAAGTTTCAAGCGCATCGCGGATCGCAACCGCATCAGAACGCCCGACCCTTTCAATGGCCCGAAACATGATCTGAGCAGCATCATACCCGAGCGCGCCAACCACCGGCCAGCGATAGGCGCTACCATATTCAGCCCGCATCCTTTCGTCGAAGGCGCGCGCTTTTGGATCATTTAGGTCAAGTGCCTGACCCATGACGGTGCCTTCGATCGCCTCCCGACCGACAATCTCAAGCACCTTAAGCGATGAAAGCCCCCAATTTCCTGCGACGACCGGCCGATAATTGATCCTTGGGAGTGGCCGATAGAGAAGTTCGAAGCTTTCGTGGAAGTTCAGCACCAATTCAGCACCAGCGTCGCGCAGACGAATCATCTGTGCGGTGAGATCATTGACCCCAGGTGCAGCAGCTTCGGTGGCAACCAGCGTCACATTACGGCGCCGCAGCCCTTCCTGGATCTCACGTGCTGCGAAATTCCCGTATCCGGTCGTGGAGTGCAGGAGGCCAATACGCCGGAAGTTGCGCACACCCCAATCGAGCATGGCATCAATCTGAAACTGCTCCACCATTGAGCAACGAAAAATGAAGGAGGGCCGTTCATTGATAAAGCGCTGCGTGATGTCGGTGGCAATTGAAGGGCCGGCAACCAGCGGGATGCGCGCACGCTGCAAAATGGGTGCAAAGGCAAGCACATTGCCACTACTGACTGTACCGATCACGGCAGCAACATTGTCATTCTGTATCAGGCGTTGTGTCAGGGAAACCGCACGTTGCGGATTGGCTTCATCATCATAGACCAGCAGCTCGATACGTGTGCGCGGATTGCGCGCTTCGTAATCTTTCAGGGCAAGGCGAATCCCCTGAAGATAGCTCTCGCCAAAGTCAACGATTGCGGGTGGGCCGCTCAAACCCTGAATGACACCCACGCGCACGGTTGGCTGTTGTGCCTTTGTGGCGACAGGCGACGCCGCCAGGAACGCGGCGATCGCCCCTGCCGCCACCATCAATCTTCTTGCTTTGAACATATTTTGTTTCCTTCCTTTTGTTGCTTGCCTTGGCCGCCTTCAACGGCCCTTGAATTCTCCATCACGACGTTCGCGGAAGGCTGCTGTTCCCTCCGCAAGGTCCTCGGTCTGGCCAAGATCATGGAAAGAGCGCGATTCAAGACGCAGCGCTTCCTCAAGCGGCATCCCAACGGCCTGGCGCATCACTTCCTTTGCCAAGCGGTGCGCAAGTGGTGCGCGACGCGCCAGCATCGCCGCATAATCCATCGCATGAGGCAGAAGGTCTGATTGCGGCAGTACGCGATTCACGAGGCCTATCCGATACGCTTCCTCGGCGCCAACGCGTTCTCCCGAAAGGATCATATGCATGGCATGCCCAAGGCCAACAATCTGGGGTAGACGGATCAACCCGCCATCGCACGCATGAAAACCCCATTTCGAATCCTGCAGGGCAAATTCAGCATTCGGCGAGCAAAATCGAATATCGCAAGCGAGTGCCAATTCAAACCCGCCGGACATGGCGTATCCGTTGACTGCTGCGATGATGGGCTTCAGGATTTCCATGCCCCGTGTGATGCCACCAAATCCGGGACCATTCGTGTAGCGCCGTCGAAATTCCGGCGCAGGTGTACGCGCAAAGGCCATGGTATAGGTCTTGAGGTCCGCGCCCGCGCAGAAGGCCTTATCACCAGCGCCGGTCACCACAGCAACGCGCGCATCCTCATCGGCGTCAAATTCGCGCCAGACTGCCAGCAAGTCATCATTGGCAGTGAAATCAAGGGAATTCATTTTCTCTGGCCGATTGATGGTAATCAGCCAGACTTGGCCGTGTCGTTCAACCAGAATATCGGATCTGTCGTTCATGATGCCACACTCACAAAAACACTGTATCCATCGCACCGTTCAATGGCACGCATCCGCATACCAAGCGGCGGATCGACCGCAGGATCTGCCAGCCGCCCAGTGACGCGTAGCCTTCCCGTATCCAATTCCACCACACAAACGGCATAAGGTGCTTCGGTGCGAAAATTCTTTGGTGCACGGCGGATTATGGTCCAGGCAACAAGCCTTCCTTCACCTGGAAGGTGAACGGGCTCAAGCGCTGACGACAGGCATGCGGTGCAGATTTCCCGTGGTCCAGGGTCCAAGGTGCCGCAGGCGCGGCAGCGCAGCGCCAGGATGGTGTTTGCATCGCTCATGCATCACCTCTGCGCAGGATATTGACCGTGCACGCAATGCCTGTGCCGCCAAGGTTATGGGTCATCGCAATCTCTGCATCCCTCACCTGGTTTGTATGCATGCCGCGCAGTTGCAAGACGGCTTCATGGATTTGCGCCACGCCGGTGGCGCCAACCGGATGCCCCTTTGCAAGCAACCCGCCTGAAGGATTGATCGGGATATCGCCACTGATGGATGTCCGGCCTTCAGCCGCCCACGCCGCGCCTTGGCCGCGTGGAATGAGGCCCAAGTCCTCGCTATCCACAATTTCTGCAATCGAAAAACAATCATGCAGTTCCACCAAATCCACATCCTGTGGCTTGATGCCGGCGATCTCATAAGCCTTTCTTGCGGCGCTCACGGTCGCGTCGAAGGAACACAGATCAGCATGGCCCGCGATGCGGGAGGCACCGCGGGTTTGAACACTCGCAAGCACATCCACAGGCATGCGCCCCGAGCCTTTCGCACGATCACGCGCCACAAGCAGAAGTGCCGCGGCACCATCACTGACCGGGCAGCAATCATATAGCTGCAAGGGATCACAAATCATGGGTGATTGTTCGATGATATCGTCGGTCAATTCCGCGCCCATCTGAGCCAGCGGATTTCGGGTTCCATTTGACTTGTTCTTACGGACAACAGCAGAGACTTGGCGGCGCGTCGTGCCATAACGTGAAGCGTGAATACGCCATGCCATGCCAAAAAGACCGGGGAAGGTCAGGCCGCTCGCCCCATCACTGCGATTGTCCATGGCACAATTCAGCGCGGCCGTAACCTCTGCGCCGCTGGCATGCGTCATGGTTTCTGCGCCGACCACCAAGGCAACATCGCATTGACCACTGGCAATGGCCAGAGCGGCGTGACGAAACGCAATGCCGCCAGAGGCGCAAGCACCTTCCACCTTGGTGCAAGGTATATTCGGCAGGCCCAGCCTGTCCGCAACCATGCCAGCCAATACCTCCTGCCCATTCAGTGGACCAGAGATGAAATTGCCCAGGTAAAGTGCCCCAATTTCCGTACGCGCCACATCGGCATCAGCCAGCGCTTGGGCTGCTGCCTGTACTGCAAGGGCTTCAATAGGTGTTCCGATATGGCGCCCAAAGGCCGTGGAACCAATGCCAAGGATTGAAACCTGCCTCATGTCTTTTCACCCTGACTGCTTTCCTGAGCAAGCATGTGGCGTAGTTCCGTCTTCAGTACCTTGCCGTAGTTGTTTTTTGGCAAGGCTGCGACGACCCTCCATTCCTTCGGCCGTTTAAAGCGCGCCATATTGTCAAGACAGAGCTGCTCCAGCGCCTTGACATCCACGCCGCGGCCGGTGGCGGGAACCACAAAGGCCACCGCTTCTTCGCCCCAATCCGGATGCGGACGGCCCACGACGGAACATTCTAGAACCGCCGGGTCGCGCAGAAGCACTTCCTCAATCTCGCGCGGATAGATATTGCTGCCGCCGCTGATGATCATATCCTTCGAACGGTCACGCAGCGTCAGAAAGCCCTCGGAATCCACAAAGCCGACATCGCCCGTATGCAGCCAGCCACCACGCAGCGCCTTTGCCGTTGCTTCAGGGTTGCCAAGATAGCCTTTCATCACGCAATCGCTTTGCGTGATTACCTCTCCCATTTCACCGGCCGGAAGCTCCTGGTCATTTTCGTCCACCACACGAAATGCGACACCCGTGCGCGCAACGCCGCAGGACGCCAGGCGGTCAAGATAGCGGGGATGTGCGGTTTCGGCATGGTGGCTTTTGGAAAGCGCGGTAATGGTCATGGGCGATTCGCCCTGGCCGAAAATCTGAATGAGTTTGGGGCCAAAAATAGCAAGAGCGCGCTCAAGATCAGCGAGATACATTGGCCCACCACCGTAATAGAGCGTGCGCAGATTACGCGTATCTGCGTTTTCCACACCATCCGCATTCACCAGCCGCGTCACCATGGTAGGCGCCCCAAATAGCGTAACGTTCGGATAATGGTTGATATGGTCGAGTATTTCCTGAGGATCAAAGCCCTTCAGGATCACTTGATGGCTGCCGCGGAAAAGATGCGGCAGTCCATAAAGCCCTGATGCATGCGAAAGGGGTGCTGCGTGGAGCTGGGTATGGTTTTCGTCAACATGATCCATATCGGCATAGTAGCAATGAGCCATGAAAAGCAGATTGCGATGCGACAATATGGCACCTTTGGGACGCCCCGTGGTGCCGCTGGTGTAGAAGATCCAGGCTTCATCTTCCGGCGCAGATGGGTGCAACACACGCAGCGGATCGGTCAGGAGTAGCCTTTGCCAGGCCTCATCGTCAGCGGCAATGATCGGGCCAGCCCCGTCCAGCGCTGGCGCCAAGGCATGCTGAAGAGCTTTGGTGGTAATGGTGACCCTTGTGCGTGCATCGGCGGCGATATAGGCGACTTCCTTGGGGTGCAACTTGGCGTTGGTTGGCACAGCGCAAAGCCCGGCAGCCCAGCAGGCGAACAATGCTTCCAGAAAGGCGCCGCAATTCTCCATACATAGCAGGACACGATCACCGGGAGAAAGGCTATAGGGCTTGGAACGCAACGCATTCCCAAGACGCAGCGCGCGGTCCGTAAAGATCGCATAACTTACTGTTTGGCCGGAAAAGGTGACAGCCGGGTGCTTAGGCAAACGCCGCGCACTGACGGCCAATATCTCGGCCAAATTCATCTGGATCCGCCCATCTGTTTGTTCTGGAATTATCCGGCTTTCTTGGTAGTCAAGGACGCTAATTGGGTGGATACGGGGCGTCAAGCGCTATTGGTCACTTGGGGATGCGGCTTTGCGGAGCATCCGCAACGGTCAGCAAGAACGGATGGTAACCGCAGCTTGGCAAGATACACCGCCAGCCAAACCGCCAATTGCCTTCAAGGGATTTGACGACGGGCAGATCAAGACCCTAGCCTTATCGCAAGTCCAGGGGAGGCCCGTTTGATGAACCACTTCACCGCCAATAGCCCGCATGCACGCGATATCGCCTCCGTGCTGCATCCGCAGACCAATGCGCGCAGGCACCTTGAGGTTGGCCCTACCATCATGACAGGCGCCCGCGGCATTTTCGTCGAGGATGATGCCGGAAATTCCTACCTCGATGCTGGCGCTGGGCTCTGGTGCTGCTCACTCGGCTACAATAATGAGCGGCTGGCAAAGGTCGCTTATGAGGCGATGAGGACGCTTGGCTATTATCAGATCTTCCGCCATGCCTCGCACGGCCCGGCGATTGACCTCTCGGAAAAGCTGCTCTCCATCGCGCCCGTGCCGATGTCAAAGGTACTGCTGCAATGCTCAGGCTCGGAAGCGAATGACAGTGCGGTCAAGCTTGTCTGGTACCATTGGCGCGCGCAGGGCAAGCCAGAAAAGCGCAAGATCATTTCCCGTATGGGCAGCTATCACGGTTCCACCTGCGTTGCCATCAGCCTCACCGGTAATCCAAGTTATCATGCCGGTTTCGGATTGCCCTTTGAAGGTTTCCTCTACACCGACAGGCCGAATCATTACCGCGATGCGCTGCCTGGTGAGACCGAAGAACAATTCAGCCAACGCCTGGCCGACAACCTTGAAGCCCTGATCCTGCGGGAAGGGCCACAGACTATTGCCGCGCTATGGGCCGATCCGGTGCAGGGAACCGCCGGTGCGCTGCCGCCGCCGCGCGGCTATTTCGAGAAAATCCAAGCAGTCCTGAAGAAGTACGATGTGCTGCTGGTGGCCGACGAGGTGATCTGTGGCTTTGGCCGCACTGGGCGCATGTGGGGCTGTGAGACCTTCAACATTCAACCGGACATGATCACTTGCGCCAAGGCGCTTTCGGCTGCCATGCAGCCTATCTCCGCCGTACTGATGAACGAAAGGATTTTTGAGTCAGTCATGGCGCAGTCAGACAAGAACGGCGCCTTCATCCACGGCTATACCTATGCCGGGCACCCCGTCGCCGCATCTGTCGCGCTGGAAACGCTGAAGATCTACGAGGAGATGGACCTTCTCGGCCACGTCTCCTCGGTTGAGCCTTTCTTTCGGCGGGAAATAGGCGCGCTGGTTGATCATCCGATGGTCGGCAATTTCAACAGCATCGGCCTGATCGGCGGGATTGAGATCGTGCAGGACAAGGCAACGAAGCAGGATTGGCCGGCGGGGGCGAACCTCACCGCACGGCTCGATGCCCATGCGCGCGCCAATGGGCTGATCCTGCGCATCACCGGCAACCGCGTCGCCTTCTCGCCGCCCCTGATCATCACGGCTGAGGAGATCCGCGAGCTCGCGCGCAGGCTGCGCCGCACGCTGGACGCGACCCATGCCGAGCTGCTGGCGCTCTGACCGGTGATCCAGGTCGCCTTCGATATCGGCGGCACTTTTACTGATTTCGTCCTGCGCGATCCGGCGACAGGCGCGATCGAGATCTGGAAGGTGCCAACCACGCCGCGTGAGTCAGCCCGCGCCGTGCTGGAGGGGCTCGCGGCCCGCTTCCACCACCCAGACCTTCGCCCGGCTGATATCGGCGATGCGCTGCACGCCACCACGATCGCAACCAATGCGATCCTGGAACGCAAGGGCGCGCGCGCAGCGCTGATCACAACGGCCGGCTTCCGCGATGTGCTGCTGATCGGCCGGCAGAAGCGCTACGACACCAACAACCTGCATATCGACAAGCCGAAGCCCCTGATCCCTCGCGCCGATGTCTTCGAGGTGCAGGAGCGCTTGGCGCCCAATGGGACGGTGCTGACGCCCCTGGATGAAGCGGCGGCCGACACGCTTGCCGCACAGGTCGCCATCGGCGGCTATGACAGTGTTGCTGTCGTCTTCCTGCACGCCTATGCCAATCCGGTGCATGAACGGCTGATGGAGCCAGCGCTGCGCCGACACTTGCCCGGCAGCAGCGTCAGCCTCTCCTCTGTCATTGCGCCCAAGTACCGAGAGTATGAGCGCACCAGCACCACCGTCGCGAATGCCTATGTCGCGCCGCTGGTGAGAAGCTATCTCGACAGCCTCGACCGGTCGCTGCATGCGCTTGGTGTGCAGGCGGAACTGTCCATCATGCAGTCCAATGGCGGCATGGTGACAACCGAGCTCGCCCGAACCTGGCCCGTACGGATCATCGAGTCAGGCCCCGCCGCCGGCGTGCTGATGTGTGCCGAGATCGGCAGAGAGGAGGGCTGCACCCATGTCATGACCTTCGACATGGGCGGCACCACGGCGAAGCTCGGCGCGATTGATGATGGCGTCCCGGCGGTGACGCCAAGCTTCGAGGTTGACGCGGTAAACTACCGCAAGGGTAGTGGCCTGCCGCTGTCCATCATGGCGATCGACCTGCTGGAAATTGGCGCCGGCGGCGGCAGTATCGCCCGTACCGGCATGGGCCTGATCCGCGTTGGGCCGGACAGCGCGGGGGCGGAGCCGGGACCGATTTGCTACAACCGCGGCGGCACGCAGCCGACCATCACCGATGCGAACCTCATACTCGGCTACCTCAATCCAGCGTTTTTCAATGGCGGCGCCATGGCGCTCCGGCGCGATGAAGCGGCAGCGGCCATCGCAAGGGAAATCGGCGCGCCGCTCGGCCTAGACCTCATGCAAGCGGCCTGGGGCATCCATTCGGTGGCGAATGCGAATATGGAGCGCGCCATGCGCATTGTCTCCATCGAAAGGGGACGTGATCCGCGCCGCTACGCCCTGGTCGCCTTCGGCGGCGCCGGACCGCTGCATGCCTGCCGGCTCGCCCGCGCGTTGGAAGTCCCGCGCGTCATCATCCCTCGCGGCGCGGGCGTCGGTTCGGCCATCGGTCTGTTGGTCGCGGACCGCAAGGTCGATCTCGGCCTGACCCGCGTCATGCGCCTGAATGAGGCGGAGGCTGCGCAGATCGCGCCGATCTTTGCCGAGCTTGAGGCGCGGGTCACGGCGGAAGCCCAACGCATGCAGCCAGGCGCGACGCCTGTGATCGAGCGCAGCGCCTCGATGCGTTATGCCGGCCAGGGCTTCGAGATTCGCGTCCCGCTACCTGCCGGGCTGATTGAGGGCGACTACGCCGCGACGGTGCTCGCTGATTTCCACGCTGCTTACAAGCGCGAATACGGATACAACGACCCGAAGGCCCCCGTGGAGGTGAGCGACTGGTTCGTTGTTGCCACCCTGCCCAACCTGCACGCCGGCGCTGGCTTGCGCTTTCCGGCAACGAAGACGGGCAGCGATCCCGTGACTGGTACGCGCCTGGCCTGGTTCCCTGAAGGCGGCGGGATGGTTCCTACCCGTATCGTTGACCGTTACGCCCTGACCATCGCACACCGCATTCAAGGCCCTGCCCTGGTTGAGGAACGGGAATCCACGACCGTTGTGCCTCCGGGCGATGTGCTCTCGCTCAGCGCGGCGGGCAACCTCATCATCGATATCCGGGCCGGGAGATGAGCATGGCGCGGCATCTGCAGGAGGTGCAATGAGCATGGCGGTTGATCCCATCACCCTCACGGTGGTCTGGAACACCCTTGTCTCCATCGCCGATGAGATGGGCGAAGCCTTGCGGCGCACCGCCTTCTCGGAGGCGGTCCGCGAAGGCGCCGACTTCTCCACCGGTCTCTTCGACCGGCGCGGCCGCCTGATCGCCCAAGGTAACTTTACCCCCGGACATCTTGGCGCAATGCCCTACGCCGTGAAGAACTGCCTGGACTATATCCCGCCCGACCAGCTCCGCCCCGGCGATATGCTGGTCACCAACGACGCTTATCTCGGCGGCGGACACTTCCCGGACTTCTTCCTGGTCGCGCCAGTCTTCGCGGGCGAGACACTGATCGGCTATGTCGTGACCACCGCCCATCATGTCGATGTCGGCGGTGCCCAGCCAGGCTCAGAGGCGGTTCAGGGCGTGCTCGATGCCTTCGCCGAAGGCATCCGCATCTTGCCCGTGAAGATTGTGCGCAACGGCGAGTTCGAGCAGGACATTATGCGCATCCTGCTCGGCAATGTCCGCCTGCCGGAGAAGGTGCGCGGCGACCTGATGGCGCAGCGCAATGCTAACCATGTCGGCAGCCAGCGGCTGCGCCGGATCTTCGCCGACTATGGTGAGGCGCTGATCGAGGAGGCGATCGAGGAAATCCTCGACCGCTCCGAGGCACGGGCGAAGGAGCTCATTCGCGCCCTGCCTGAGGGAACCTATTCTTTTGACGACCAGATGGATGATTACGGGCCAGGCACGCCGCCCATCCATGTGCGCGTTGACATCACGCTAAGCGACGGCACGGCCACCGTGGACTTCTCTCGCAGCAGCGATGCTGTGCCTGCGGGAATCAACAGCTTCATCAATTATACCCGCGCCTACGCCAGCTTTGCCATGCGCATCTTTGCCAGCATCGACGTGCCCAACAACGCCGGTATCGAGCGCGTGATCAAGCTGGTGACGCGGCCTGGGAGCTTCTTTGATCCGCGCTACCCGGCGGCCGGCGGTGGCCGCGCCTCACTGCAGGTGCGCATCTTCGATGCCATCAACGGCGCCATGGCGCAGGTGGTACCCGAACGCGCCATGGGCGCATTCACGCATTGGGCCAACCCAAAATTTGGCGGTATCGACCCGGAGACCGGCAAGCGCTGGATCCTTTACGACCTGATCCTGGGCGGCTTCGGCGGGCGTGCAACGAAGGATGGGGCGGAGGCACTTTGCCCCGTCTTCAACTGCGCCAATGTCCCGATCGAGGTGCATGAGACCAATAACCCGGTGCGCATCCATACCCTTTCGCTGATCCAGGACAGCTCCGGGCCTGGGCGCTTCCGTGGCGGCTGTGGCATGCGCAAGGATATCGAGATGCTGACCGATGGGGCGACGGTGGTGTTGCTCGGCGACCGGCACAGGACGGCGCCTTGGGGTGTCTTTGGCGGCGGTGAGGGCACCAAGGCGCGTACCGTCCTTATCCGCGGCGGGCAGGAAGCGGATCTCGGCAGCAAGGAGGTAGCGCGCCTGCAGCGCGGCGACATCGTCAGCTTTCGGCTTGCTGGTGCCGGCGGCTATGGCGACCCGGCGCTGCGCGACCGTGCCGCGCTGATCGAGGATCTGAAGGAGGGCTTCCTCAGCCGCGAAGGCATCGCGCGGCACTACGGCGTGATGCTTGACTGAGTGACGATGTCTGCGGCGTTGGTGCCGCGTCGGATGGGGCTGTCACCGCAGAACCGCGTGGCGAAAGCCCGCCGATTTATGTGAACAGCATCGCCCGCATTCTGCGCCGCATGCTGGAAAGCCTGGGGTTGGCTTATGTTGCCGCAGACTTCGATTGTAAATCATGGCCTTTTGCCGAGGCTGATCGGCCGGGAATTATGGGCTTTCACCAGGGTGCTACTGCGACCACCACGCTTGCGGCCGCCGAGGAAATCCTGGCCGGGTCAGGCCCATATTGCCGATATGCCGCAGCAGCAAACTCATGAATTTCTGCTCCGGAATTGGCAAAGCGTCAAAACATGGCGCACAGCACAATGTGAAGATCAAAAAGCCGTAGCACTCGACGGGTGGTTATGCACTCGCTCCCTTGAGGTGTAATGAGGCTCAATCAGTGCAGAGAGTGCGGCCCAGGGAACCACGATGTCCATCTCATCCAGGAAGCACTCTCGCCGCATCTTCTTGTGGGGGCGGTCAAAGCCTAGGGTGCAGAAGTTTTCTTCCCGCAGAGGGATCGTACTTAATACGTGAACCATCGAAACGAGATAGAATCAGAAAGTCAATAAAAGGCCAAAGAGAGCGGGATTAAATCGAGGGTCCCTTAACTCAAAAAGATTCAGTTTCAGGGAGCTTCGCAACCTAACCGCACTACCCTCGTGCCAAATCCCGCCGGAAACAAACATAAAGCGCCAGCGCCGCACCAAGTGCCGCCACCGCAAAGAATACCGGCGCTGTCGCGCTGCCCGTCACATCGCGCAGCCAACCGGCAAAGGCTGGGCAGCCCGTGCAGCCAGCGTAGAACCACACGAAGTAAACGCCCAAGCCGCGCGCGCGGCGTTCCGGCGCCACAGCCTCGGCCGCGAGCGCGGAAAACACCGTGATCGGCAGCGCGTAGCAGAAGCCATGCAGCAGGCCGAGAAACGGCGCCCAAGCGACATCGGTGATCGGCAAGGCAAGCGCCGCCAGCATCGCAGCCAAACTCGCGGTGATCGTCATCGGCCCCGCAACGCCCGCGCGGCGCGCAAGCCAGGCACCCGCCGGCACCGCCAGCAGATTGGACCAGGAAATCAACGAAACAGCGAAGCTTGCCTCCGCCAGGCCAAGCCCGCGCGCCATCAGCATGGGCGGCGCGAAGCTCACCAGCACCATATAGGCGCCATTCACCAGCGCCCAGCAGGCGCCGGCCAGGCACATGCGGCGAAACTCATCACGCGTCAGTCCGCTTGCGGTACTGGCGCTGATCGGCACGGCGCGCGGTTCCGGCCCGCGGGCGAGTGCCACCGCAATGAAGGCGATACCGGCGGCAAAGGCCGCGACCTGATAGGGAAATTGCCAGCCATGATCAGGCACAAAGCCGGGGAGCGCCGCCTGCGCCGCAGCAATGCCAAGCGGCCAGCCCAACACATAAACCGCCATGGCGGGAAAAAGGTCTCGGCCCAGAAAGCGATCCTGCACCATTTTCGTGAGCAGCAAGATCACCAGCAGCGTGCCAAGGCCCATCAGCAAGCGCCCCGCGATTAGCCGCGCAACTTCCTCCGCACTGGCGGAAACAAGCGCGCCCAGGATCAGCAGCAAAAGTCCCAGCAGCACGCCGCGCCTATCGCCCAAGCGCCGCGCGACCAGGCCCAGCGGATAGGCAAGGAAAAGCCCCGGCAACCAGAATAGACCAACCAGCGTGCCAAAGCCTGCCCAATCCAGTGCGAAGGCCTCCACCAAGGCAGGGCCAGCGGCGCCGGGTGCCTGGAACATCGCGCCGAGCGCTGCGCGCAGGATGAAGACCGCAAGCAAAAACGCAGCGGCTGACGTCAGAAAACCCATATCAGCCGCGCCTTCGCCCCGCGCCGCAGCGCCACCATGGCGGTTTGTCGAAACAGTCGCGCCAGCCGCTTGCCACGCGCAGCACAGATGCCGATGAAGCAATGCGCTTCCCACCAGCGCTTGGCGCCGCCCTTGCCCTCAGCGTAAGGCAAACCCCGCAAGCGCTCCCGCAAGGCCGCATGGCGCCGCGCATTCCAGCCTGCAGGCATGCGCTGGCTGCGGGGATTGCCGGCGGCGATGAACACGCCCTCTGGCACGCGCCAGCATCGCAGCAGCGCGTCCAAAGCCGGCGCGCGTTGACCGATGCGCGCGAGATACGCGCCCGCAAAATAGCAGGAAGCGCGATAGGCGCGTGCAAGCTGCTCTGCCCGCTTCATCGCAACTGGAGCAACATGCCTTTGAGGTAAGCGCTCTCAGGCAACATGGGATGCAGCGGATGATCCGGCCCGGCGCCGCCCATATGCAGGATGCGCGCTTCCCGCCCGGCGCGCTGCACGCCCCAGGCAACGGCATCGGCGAATTCGCCTGGTGCCACATGATGGCTGCAGGATGCGATGAAGAAAAAGCCTCCCTTCTCCACCAAAGTCGCACCCAGCCGCGCGAGCTTGCCATAGGCGCGCAGCGCCGCCGGTTGATCCTTGCGCGCCTTGGCGAAGGCGGGCGGGTCCGTGATCACCACACCAAAACGCTTGCCCGCGCCCACCATGCGTTCCAAGGCTTCCAAAGCCTCGGCCTTTTGTGTCTCGACACGATCAGCAACGTTATTGCGCCGCGCCGCTTCCACCGCCAATGCCAATGCTGCCTCACTGCGGTCCAGCAACGTGACATGCGCGGCACCCGCGACGGCCGCAGAAATACCAAAGCCGCCCGTGTGGCAGAAGGCGTCCAGCACGGTCGTTCCCTTCGCCAGCCGCGCAACGCGGGCGCGATGTTCGCGCTGATCGAAGAACCAGCCGGTTTTCTGCCCGCCGAGCGGATCAACGGCGAAACTCAGGCCGCTTTCTTCCACGGTGATCATGCCCGCTTCGCCATGCAGCAGCGTGGTTTCCTCGGCCAGGCCTTCCAGCGTGCGCACGGCGCTGTCATTACGCGCAATCACCATGCGTGGCGCGATCAACGCGTGCAGCGCTTCCAGGATCAGCGGTGTCGCGGCTTCCATGCCGGCACTATTGGCCTGGATCGTCACCGCATCGCCGTAGCGATCAATCACGAGGCCCGGCAGGCCATCCGCTTCGGCATGGATCAGGCGGTAATGTGGCCGGTCGAAAAGCTTGTCGCGCAGGCTCAGCGCTTCCTGCAAACGCTGCTTGAACCAGGCGGCATCACAGGCGGCATCGGGGTTGCGGTCCAGCTTGCGCGCGGCAATCAGCGAATGCGGGTTGAAATGCCAAACGCCATGCTTGACGCCATCATCACCTTCCAGCCGCACCACACTGCCCGGTGGCAAAGCCTTGGCCGCTGGGGTCATCGCGATTTCATTGGAAAAGGCCCAAGGATGGCCGGACTTAATGCGGCGGTCTCGGCCAGGGAGCAAGCGGATCAGGGGCGGTGGGGCGTTATTCATGGGCAGACCATGAAGCCACAACGCTTGTCCCGCAATGCGCAAAGCGCCAGTAAGCGCTTATGCTGATCTGCCGAGACCTCCCTTCGCTACGGTCTGCCTGCGCGGCGCTGCGCAGCAATGGCCGCCGCCTGGGCCTGGTGCCGACCATGGGTGCCCTGCATCAGGGCCATCTTGCCTTGCTGGACGCAGCGCGCGCTGCCGGGGCCGATGCGATAGCCGCTTCCATCTTTGTCAATCCGCTGCAATTCAACGCCAGTGATGATCTGGCGCGCTACCCGCGTGATGAGGATGGGGACCTTGCCAAGCTCCGCGACGCCGGCTGTGATTTGGTCTGGCTGCCGCCCGTGGAAACCATGTATCCGCCCGGCAGCGCCAGCGTGATTGAGGTTGCCGGCCCATCCAAGGGTTTTGAAGGCGGTGCGCGGCCCGGGCATTTCCGCGGTGTTGCGACCGTTTGCCCCAAGCTTTTCCTGCAAACCGGCGCCGATATCGTCGCCTTTGGGGAGAAGGATTGGCAGCAATTGCAGGTGGTCCGCCGTATGGCGCGTGATCTGGACATCCCTATCCACATCGAAGCGGTGCCAACGATTCGCGAAGCCGATGGGTTTGCCATGTCATCGAGAAATCGTTTCTTGAGCGCTGCTGAACGCACCACGGCGCCGATGCTCTATCAAATCATCAAGGATGTGGCGCGGAAGATTGCCGCAGATGCGCCCATCACGCAGGTTCTGGCGGAAGGCGAGGCTCGGCTTACTGCCACAGGTTTCGCGCCGGATTACCTGGCACTCGTCGAGGCGGAAACGCTGGAGCCCTTGGCGCAGACAACCACCGCACCGATGCGGCTTTTGGCAGCGGCCAGGCTTGGGTCGGTGCGCTTGCTCGACAATATGGGCGTACCTGCTTAAAAACTCTCGAAATTACGCCGGTGGTAATCAAAGCCCCGGCCTGTCGGGAGGAAAAGGCTCATGCCCCATCATATCGCACGTCGCCCCTTGCTCGTCGGGATGGCCGCGCTTGGCCTGACGCGCCCCGCCTTGGCGCAGGGTGGGGCGGCGCAAAGACCCATCACTATTGTCGTTCCCTTCGCGCCCGGCGGCAGCACGGATATCGTGAGCCGCCTTTTGGCCGAACGCATGACAGCCCTGTTGGGCCAGCCCGTGCAGGTGGAAAATCGTGCTGGCGCCAATACCATCATCGGCGCGGAATTCGTGGCGCGTGCGCGGCCTGATGGCCATACGCTGCTGATGGCTGCGGGAACCACGCTGACGATCAATCCCGTGATTGTGCCCAATCTTCCCTATAAGCTTGAAGATTTCGCACCGGTGATGCTGGCCACCACCTTTCCCTTCGGCATCATTACGCAAATGCGTGGCGGCGCGGTGGATGTGCCGGGCTGGGTTGCGGCGGCAAAGGCGCGGCCGGGGCAAATGACCTATGGCACCAATGGGCCGACAACGCTCACGAATGTCGCGATGCTGATGGTGATGGAACGGCTGGGCATTACCATGCAGGATGTCACCTATCGTGGCGATTCCGCGCAGCTTGCCGCCTTCATGGCGGGTGATCTTGATGTGCTGGTGGTGTCAGGCGGCACGGCCCAGCCCGTGCATCGTGATGGCCGCGGCAGGCTGATCGCCTGGACCAGCGGGCGGCGCATTGCTTCGACGCCGGATGTACCCTCCATCGCGGAATTTGCGCCTGGCCTTGATGTCTTGAGCTGGTTTGGCCTGCTCGCCCCCGCACGCACGCCGGCGGATATGGTGCAGCGCGTAAATGCCGCCGCAAATGAAGCGCTGAAAGATGAACGCATTCGCGAAAGGCTGATCACGGAAGGGCAATTCCTGGCCGGCGGTTCGCCCGAGGATTTTGCCGATTTCCTTCGACTGTCCGATACGCAATGGCGCCCAATCCTGAGCAAGTTGAACGTGCCGCGCAACTGACGCGTTCAGCCGCGCACCGCCAATACCACCCCTGACAAGACCAAGGTCAACGCCAGGATTTCGCGGAAGCCAAAGGGCTCACCCAGGAAAAGCGCCGCACCCAGAACGCCCACAACAGGCGTGATGACCGTGCCAAGCGATGCAAGGGACGCCGGCAGCATCTTGAGCGCCGCAAACCAGGAAAGGTAGCAAAGGCCAAGCGCGAAGACGCCGCCATATACCAACAGCCCAATACCCAGCGCGGAGACGTGGCTGAAATCCAGCGGATCGAAAATCATCGCGGCGACGAAAAGCGGCGCCACGCCAATCCCCACCTGCCAGGCAACCGAACTTGATGGCGGCAGGCCAAGCGGCATGCGCTTGGTCAACACTGTGCCCAAGGCAAACAACACGGCCGATCCCAAGCCCAAGGCAACACCAGGCAGCTTTGCGATGCCAAGATCAAGCCCCTTGCCCAGCACCAGATAAACCAGGCCCGATAGCGCCAGTACCAGCGCCAGAATGCGGGCCAAGCTTGGCTTTTCCCCCAGTATTAGCCAAGCGAGAACCGCCGCCCAGACCGGCATGGTGTAACAAACAATGGTCGCTTCCGATGCCGAGAGCCACAGCAGGGAAAAGCTCGCGAGCCCCATCCAGGCCGTGACATTCAACAGCGAAATCAGCGTAAGCCTGCCCCAAATCGCGCGCGGCACCACAAGGCTTTGCTTTTGTGCCAGCACCACCGCCAGCAGCACGATAAAGCCAAGCCCGCCACCAATGGCGCGCGTGGTGAGCGGCGGCAATTCCGCCAGCAGCACCTTCATCGCCGGCCAATTCATCCCCCAGCCGACGGTTGTGATCACCAGCAATAAAATACCGCGCTGGGTGGCGGCAGAATTCAATGCATGAAATCCGGCTCTTCACGCGTCAGGATACGCTTGATGCTTTCCAGATGCAGCCTGGCATTTTCACGATCGCCCTCGCGCATTTGCGCATAGGTACGCGCGGCGATCTCGGCCGGCACGGGCTTCAGCTTGCGCCCCGTGCCCATCGCCAGACGCTGAGCTTCGGCGGCACGTTCCAGATAGTAAAGATCATCCCAGGCTTCGGCGATGCTGGCGCCCACCACCATGACGCCGTGGTTCTTCATGAAGACAATATCGGCATCACCGATGGAAGCGGCAATGCGATCCCCCTCACTCTCATCCAGGGCGAGGCCATTGTAATCCTCATCTACGAGAGTCCGACCATAGAATTTCAGCGCGCTTTGCCCGGCCCAAACCAAGGGCGGGCCTTCCAGCATGGCAAGGGCGGTGGCGTTTGGCATGTGGGTATGGAAGGCCGCCTTGGCGCGCGGCTTGTTCAGATGCATGCGGGCATGGATGTAAAAGGCGGTCGCTTCCGGCACGCCATCGCCCGCCACCACATTGCCCTTGAAGTCACAGACCAGAAGGCGGGAGGCGGTGATTTCCGAAAAGGCCCAGCCATAGGGGTTTACCAGAAACAGATCATCGCGCCCCGGCACCACGAAGGAGAAGTGGTTGCAAATCCCCTCATGCAGGCCAAGCCGCGCGGCCATACGGAAACAGGCCGCCAAATCCACCCGCGCGGCGCGCACGGCCTCCGCATCCAATTCGGAATTGCGCAAAATGGCGGGGCTGGAGGGTTCAAGCGCATGGGCCATGAGGTTTCTCCCGGGGGCAGGCGAGGGTTAGGTTCGGCCGCTAAGATGCACATGGGGGCCAGGAAGATGCAACGCCCGCTGGTCCGGCGCCCCTGGTTCCACTTGACCTCTGGACAGGGGCCGTTTCGCGCGCCAAAGGCAGGGCGAACCTAACCCGGGAAAGTAGCGGAACATGAGCGGCACGAATCAGCGCATTGATGGCAAGCGGCTTTGGGACAGTCTGATGGCGATGGCCGAAATCGGCGCCACCCCCAAGGGCGGCGTGAAGCGCCTGACGCTGACCGATGTGGACAAGGCCGGGCGGGACCGGTTTCGCGGCTGGTGCGAGGCGCTTGGCCTGACCGTGCGCGTTGATTCCATCGGCAATATGTTCGCCCGCCGCGAAGGCCGTGACCCCACGCGCCTGCCCGTGCTGCTCGGCAGCCATCTCGATAGCCAACCCACCGGCGGCAAGTTTGACGGCGCGCTTGGTGTGATCGCGGGGCTTGAGGTGATGCGGAGCCTGAATGATCTGAACATCGTGACCGAAGCACCGATTGAGCTGGTGAATTGGACCGATGAGGAAGGCAGCCGCTTCGGCCATTCGCTGATGGGCAGCGGCGTTTGGGCCGGCATCTACACGCAGGAAAAAGCCTATGGGCTACGCGATGTGGATGGCGTGAGCGTGGGTGATGCGCTTGATGCCATTGGTTATAAGGGTCCGCATAAGGCGGCACCCTTTCCGGCGGATGCCTATTTCGAACTCCATATCGAACAAGGCCCCATCCTGGAACGTGAAGGCAAGCAGATTGGCGTCGTGACCGGTGCTCAGGCGCAGGTTTGGTATGATGCCGTGATCATCGGGCAGGATAGCCACGCCGGCACCACCCCGCCTTCCGCGCGGCGCGATGCGCTGGTGGCGGCGGCGCGCGTGATTGAACGCGTGGATCAGCTGATGCGCGCGCGGGGTGAGGATGGCCGCGGCACCGTCGGCTTCCTGCAAGTGCTGCCGGCCAGCCGTAACGTCGTGCCGGGCGAAGTGCGCTTCAGCGTGGAATTCCGCCACCCATCGGATGCGCAAATCCAGGGCCTTGCCGAAAGCTTCCCGGAAGAAGCGCGCAAACTGGTGGAAGCGAATGGCTGCAAGCTGGAATTGACCGAGCTGTTCCGCATCCCCGCACAGCCCTTTGATGCTTCCTGCGTTGATCTGGTGCGTCAGGCCACCAAGCGCCTTGGCTTGCCTTCGCGTGAGATCATTTCAGGCGCGGGCCATGATGCGGTTTATGTCGCGCGTTCCGTGCCGACCGCGATGATCTTCACGCCCTGCAAGGATGGGCTTTCACATAACGAAGCCGAAAGCATCATGCCGGAAGAAGCGGAAGCCGGTTGTCAGGTGCTGTTTGAAGCAGTGGTGGCGCGCGCCAATCGGGCCTTGTGAATGGGGGTATCAACCCCCAACCAACTTCGCCACCGTATACGCAACACCCGCAGCCAGCCCGCCGATGAACAGCGTCTGCACCGCACCGCGTGTGGCGGGCAGGCCAGTCGCTTTTGCCTTCAGCCAGCCGAACCCCGCCAGCGCCACGCCGGTAATGCAGGCGGAAATCACCAAGGCCTGTTGCGTGCTGTCCAGCAGCATATAGGGTGACAGCGGCAATAACCCGCCCACCACATAGGCGCCGCCGATGGTGATGGCTGACCGCGCCGCGCGATCCGGCTGCGGTTCCTTCAAATC
>JADCEX010000173.1 GCA_020249825.1 Roseomonas sp. | reverse complement strand
TCATAGGTTCCGATTGCGGTAATGATGCCATCTTCCTGGATCAGCGCGCCATCGGCGATTTCCTCCCAGGCGGTGGCCGAGAGGGTTTTGGTGATCATGGCGCGGCTGCGCACAAGGGTGACGGCCATCAGGCATCTCCGGCTGAGGATAGCGGCATCCTAGCGCGGATCGCGTATCCCCGCAGCAGGGGGTCTGGACGGCGCGGCGCGAAGCGCGGATGCTTCACGCCAAGGCACATCGGAGGAACGCATGCTCAGTCTCAAAGGCAAGGTCGCCATCGTCACCGGCGCGGGTTCGGTCGGTCCCGGCTGGGGCAATGGCAAGGCAACAGCCGTGCTGCTCGCGCGCCAGGGGGCCAAGGTTTTTGGCCTGGACAATAACGCCGCCGCGGTTGAGGAAACCATCGGCATCATCAAAGCCGAAGGTGGCGAAGCGGCTTCGCATATCTGCGATGTGCTGGATTCGGAAAGCTTTCAGGCGGCCGTTGAAGCCTGTGTCGCGCGCTATGGCCAATTGGATATCATGATCAATAATGTCGGCGGATCGCATCCCGGTGGCGCGGAATCCATGCCTGAGGAAGTCTGGGATCGCCAGGTGGATTTTAACCTGAAATCCGCTTTCCTTGGCTGCAAATTCGCGCTCCCGCATCTGAAAAAGCGGCCGGGGAGTGCGATTGTGAATATCTCCTCCATCGCCGGCTATCGCATGCAGGCGGCGCGGCCGCATGTTGCTTATAGCGCGACGAAATACGGCATTGTGGCGCTGTCAAAATCGGTCGCCATTGAAAACGCCAAGGCGGGGGTGCGCTGCAATACCGTTGTGCCTGGGCTGATGCACACGCCATTGGTCGAACACCGGCTGGTGCGGCAATTGGGCGGCAATGATGCCGCCGCGCTGATCGCCAAGCGTGATGCGCAAGTGCCGCTCGGCAAAATGGGCGATGGCTGGGATATCGCCCATGCGGTGCTGTTCCTGGTTTCCAATGAAGCCAAGCACATCACAGGGACGGAATTGATCGTGGATGGCGGCATTACCGCGACGGGTGCGGTCTGACATCAGGGAGGAACAATCATGAAAAACAGAATTTCCCGCCGCGTGCTGACAGGTGCGGCGCTTGGCGTCCTCAGCGCCCCGGCGCTGGTGCGCGCGCAAGATACTTTCCCCAATCGGCCGATCACGCTGGTAGTGCCCGCCCCCGCCGGCGGTGGCACGGATTTCAGCGCAAGGCTGATCGCCGATCAATTGGGCCGCGCCTTGGGTGGTTCCATGGTGGTGGAAAACCGCCCCGGCGGAAATGATGTGGTGGGGCTCATGGCGGTGCTGCAAGCGCGCCCCGATGGCCATACGCTGCTCTGCGGCTATTGCGGCACCATGACCGGGCGGGTCGCGGTTGGCACGCTTGGCGGCATTGTTCCCGCGCGGGATTTCATCCCCATTGGGCAGATCACCGATACGCCGCAGCTTTTTGTCACACACCCCTCCGTGCCGGTGAATTCCATGCGAGAGTTCATTGCCTATGCCAAGCAAAGGCCAGGCGATCTGACCTATGCCTCGGCGGGCGTTGGGTCCATGCATCACCTCGGCGCGGAATTGCTCAAACTCCGTGCCGGCATTGACATGCTGCATGTGCCCTATCGCGGCACGGGCGAGACCATTCGCGACCTGATTGCGGGGCGCGTGCATTTCTACATGAATTCACCGCCGCCGCTCACGCCGCTCGTCGCGGATGGAAAGCTCCGCGCGCTTTGCGTCAGTTCCAATGAACGCCATCCCGGCATGCCACATATCCCCTCGGCCAAGGAGGAAGGCTTGCCCGACCTCGACCTCAATGTCTGGTTCAGCCTTTTCGCGCCGCGCGGCACGCCAGACCCCGTGGCGCGGCTACTCGCGCAGAAATTGAATGAGGTACTGGCCGATCCCGCCATCCGCAAACGCGCCTTTGATGCGGGCGCGCTGGTCGTGCCCTCCACGCCCGAGGCCTTGGCCGCGCGCATGGAACGCGAAACGGCGGCCTGGGTGGAGGTGGTGCGGGCGGCCAATATCACTGCGGGTTAACCCTTATGGCGCAGGCAGTGCCTGGCTTCACGGTAACTTAACCGGGTCGGGCGAAAATGCCCTCAGGCAATCCACTCTGGATCGCCTGATGGTGGGCCATGCCGATTCCAACCTATGCCGATGCGGTGCGCTTCGTGCGGCGCCAGCCGAGGATCAATACCAGCGCCCTGGCAGATGGCCTTGGGATCCGCTGGAGCTTGGCGCTCGACTACCTGCAACGCATGGAGCAAGCGGGCGTTGTTGGCGCCATTGACGATCACGGCTGGTGGCCTGTGTCCCGGCCTAAGGGTCCGCCTGCCGTTCGCAAACCCGCGCCGGCCCCGACTGCCGCGCCACCGCAAGGCCCCGCACCCAAGCTGGAAAGGCCACCGGAAACCCCTGCCGCTGCGGCGCCCCTTGGCCCGTCCAGTGATGAAGAGCAGCAGAAATTGCTGGAAAAACTGCGTGAAGCGGCCCGCGTGCTGATGGCCGAGCGGGAGAATATGCAAAAGCTCCGCGACGCCTGCCGCTTATTGATCGCCGAACGTGAAGCCTGGAAGCGCCGCGCCCTGGCCGCCGAGGCGCGCATGCTGACCGAAGAAGCGGATGAAATGGATCGCCAGCGCTTTGACGCGTTGCGCCGCGTGCTCGCGCGAGAATTGCACCCGGACTACGCGCCGGCAGATCGGGGTGACATGTCGCTCCGTGAAGCTTTGTTCAAATCCATCTGGCCCAAGGTGGAACAGATCGAACGCAAGGGGCGCGCTGGGTAAGCCCAGCGCGATGGCATAAAAGCCTGATCGCCCCAGCGGCTTCGCATGGCTGCCGCAGGCGCAGCAGAGAAATTGCTTTATTTTGCAGGATTTTACCCCGACTGCCGCCTGCCCACGGAAAAAGGCGCTGGCGGCTGGTCCGGACTGAGACCATAGGCAGCGGCCAAGCCCGGGCGACTGCCGCCAAGGGTCATAACCCCAACCAGGCAGCAGGCCTTGAAAAGGCCAGCGCCTTCATCGCGCCCTTCAGCATATCCTTCACGCGGCTTCTGGGTTAGGCTTGCGCCATGATTGCCGGCCGCAAAATCCTGCTCATCGTCTCGGGCTCCGTCGCTGCCTATAAGGTGCTGGAATTCACGCGGCTTGCCCGCAAGGCGGGGGCGAGTGTCACCGCCATCCTGACCGCAGGCGGGGCGCGGTTTGTGACCAAGGAGGCACTTGCCGCCATCACCGGCCAGGCAGTGCATGATGATCTTTGGGCGGCTGAGGCCGAGATCGGCCATATCCGCCTCGCGCGTTTGCCTGATCTGGTGCTGGTGGCGCCGGCCTCGGC
>JADCEX010000172.1 GCA_020249825.1 Roseomonas sp. | reverse complement strand
GCAGGATGCGCCGCTGCGTGCGGTCTGGCGTGAAATCCTCGCTCACCACACGGATCGGCACGCAGGCCTGGCAACCGGGGCAGACCGGCGCATAGGCGATATTGTGGCTGCGGCGAAACCCAGCGCGGGAGAGGCGTTCATGCAAAGCCTCCGCTTCCGTGCCGGATAATTCGGTCACGATCTTCCGCTCGGTCCGGCCCGGCAAATAGGGGCAGGGCAGCGGCGCGGTCGTATAGAAGAATTGCGGACGGCGGGGCGGGCGATGCAACATGCAGCGCCATTTTCGCCTCAGACCGCTTTGGAATCAACCACCTTATCCAGGCGCGCTTACGGCGCGGGGTTCAGGCGGAGGCGCCCGGTCACGTCCCGTGCTGCTGCCAGGGGCAAAAGCGCGCCTTCGCGCCAGAGCGGCAGCATATCGCCCCAATGCCGGCTGAAAGGGTGGCCGGATTGGCCAGTCGCGATCACGGCATAGGCGCCATCGGGGGCGGCCAAATCCATCACGCCGCGAAAGCCTGCGCCATGCACGGCACCAAAGCCGGCACCGCGAAAGGCCGCGCGCGCCACGGTTTCACCATCCCCACCCGGCGCGGTAGCCAGGCCCAGCCAATCCCGCAGATAGGGAATGAAGCGCAGAATGGCGTGGTCAAAGCGCGCGATATGCGCGGCCCCCCAGCGCCATTGCCGCGGATCGGCGCCATGATCCGCCGCAAGCGCCGCCACCGCTTCCGTGAGTGCTGACGCCAGCATGGGCGCGCAGCCCCCTTCCCCGCACCAGCGCGAAGCTGCATCGCTGCCTTGCAGCAAGGGGCGCAGGAATTCCGGCGATGGCGCGAAACCATCTTGCGGCAGCTTGGCGCGCGCCAATAGCGCCCGACCAAAACCGCGCATGGTCGCGTGGAAGATCAAGGGCTCTGGCCGATCCGCTGCCATTTCCCCATCCCAGGCTTGCAGCAGCGCAAGCGCAGCCCCAGCCGCACCTTCCATGGGCGGCAGGGCGCGAAAAGCGGTCAAAGCCTCGGCTGCGAAAAGACTGGTGCGATCCATCTGCAAGGCAGCGAAATCCGCCGGCGCATGTTGGGGCTGCGCGGCCAAGCCGGCACCGATCCGCCGGAAGCGCCAATCGCCATACCAATCGCGGCTGAGAAAGGCCGGGTGATCCGCCGGCACCACGCGGTTATTCGCGTTCACAATGAGGCCGCTTGTTGGGTTTTCGACATGCGGCTTGGCCTCAAAAGGCAGAAACCCATCCCATCCCGCCGCACCATCCCAGCCCGGGCGCGGCAGCGTGCCATCGCCACCACGGCGCTGCGGCACGCGCCCCACGATGAACATGGCAATCCCGCCTGCACGATCCGCCAGCATCAGGTTTTGCACCGGGCTGGTGATATCCTCCGCCGCCGCGCGGGCTTGCTTGATGTCGCGCGCGCCATTCAAGCGCAACAAGCCGCGCGCTGAAGTTTCGCCCGCCGAAAGGCTCGCCATGGCCAGCGCCAATACCGTGCCCGCCTTGCCCGCAAAACTTGGATCGAGATCGGAAAGCACCGGCCCATGGCGCGTTTCGCGAAAGCGGAAAGCCACTGGAGCCGCACCGCGCACGGCAATTTGCGTTTCATGCAAAATGAAATCACGCGGTCCTTCGGGCGTTTCATAGCGTCCGTCATCGGTCAGTTTTTCGATGAAGATGTCCTGCGTATCCGCATGGGTGGTGGTGAAACCCCAAGCCAGGCTTTCATTCCGCCCAATCACAATCCCCGGCACGCCAGGCGCGGTTGCACCCATCAGCATGCGCCCATCCGGCAGGGTGATGCGCGCCAGATACCAAAGAATCGGCGCGCTATGCGAAAGATGCGGATCGGAAGCGAGCAAGGGCGCACCGGACGCACTCCGCCCTGCCCCCACCGCCCAGGCGTTGGAGGCAATTTCCGGCAAAGGCGCATCTTGCGGAAAGCGCGGCAAATGCTGGGCCAATGCCGCCAGCGCATCCGCATTCAGGCCTTCACCACGCAAAGCACCGCTTGCCTTCGCTTCAGTCTGCATCAGCGGTTCATCGGGGCGGCCTGCTGTTGTATCCTCCGGCCATAAATCACCAAGCTGTTCGGGTGAAAGCCTCTCCGCCAGCCGCGCGCGTTCCAATTCCATGCGCCAATTGCCGCCGAGCCAAAGCCCCATGATCTTGCCCCAGAGCAGGCTATCCACCGGCTGCCAAGGTTCCGGCGCACCGAGCGCGATGAATTCCGGCGCGGCAAAACGTCCGCGCGCTGCGATCCAGCCATTCACGCCGCGCGCATAGGCTTCAAGCGCCGCGCGGGTTTCGGAATCAAGCGCCGCCAAATCCGCTGTGGCGCGTTCTTCCAGCCGCAACAACCGCATGAAGCGATCAAGGCGCAGCGCCGCCGCACCCGCCACCGCAGCGCTTTGCCCGCGCGCGCCACGGCGCATCATTTCCATCTGAAACATCCGGTCGCGCGCATGGAGAAACCCGAGGGCGGCCCAGGCATCTTCTTCGCTGCTGGCTTCAATATGCGGAATGCCACGCGTATCGAGCGTAATGACAACCGGCGCGGCAATCCCTGGCAAGGCCAATTCAGCATTGCGCGACGGCAGGCTCCACCAGATCGCGCCGGCAATGCCGCTGATGATCAGCAGCATCGCCGCCGCGAGAAAAACGCCAAGCCGCTTCGCCCAAAACCCAAAGCCTCGGTGGCGCGGGCGGCGGCGTTTCATGCGGCGGGGGGGATATTGCCGGTGCGGATCATAAACGCCGCGCGCGCCACGGCACCGCGCCAATCCGCATTGCCATCCGGGCAGCGCACCAAGCGGACGGAAGGATACCAGAGCGTATCTTCCCGCCCCTGTTGCCAGCGCCAGTCAGAATTGCGCCCATGGGTCAGCATCAGCGCTGGCCGCCCGAGCGCGCCGGCCAGATGCAAGACGGCCGTGTCCACCGTCACCACCAGGTCAAGCGCCATGATGGCGGCCGCGGTATCCAGGAACCAATCCGGGCTGTTATCCATCTCCGGCCCCAGGCGATCCAAGGCGAAGGGCGCTTCCGTATCCTCGCCCGGTCCCTTTTGCAGCGCGAAAAGCCGCGCGCCACCAAGCGCTGCGATGGGTGCAAAGATGGCAAGCGGCACGGACCGATTTCGATCCACTGGCGCCTTGGGATTGCCCTGCCAGACAATGCCGATGCGATAGCCCTGATTGCCGATGCGCTGCCGCCAGCGCGCCACGCGTTCCGGTTCCGCCGCCAGATAGGGGATGCGCCCCTGATATTGCTGCGGGCGCAGCCCAAGCGCTCGCGGCAGATTGAGCAAGGGCAGCCAGGATCTGACGCCATGCACCCTGCCCGCCGCACCACCGGGGCGCGCATCAATCCCCTCCAGCACGGGGGCGAGCAGTTTCATCACACGCGGGTCAAGCACCGCATGCACACGCACACCGCGCGCGCGCAGCATGGGCAGGAAGCGCGCGAATTGGATGGTATCGCCAAGCCCCTGTTCGCCCATCACCAACAGCGATTCCGGCAACGCGCCACCACGCCACATCGGCATAGGTTCCGGGCCATTCGGGCCGGGGCGTGTCACTTTGGTGAAGACCTCAGGCATCAGATCGAAGCGCACTTCGTAAGCGTCCCAGGCTTCCTGCCAAAGCCCAGCGCCAAACAGCGCGCGCGCGAGTGCTGCCTTTACATGCAGATTTTCCGGCTGAAGCTGCGACAAAACGCGCAAGGCCGTTGCCGCTTCCGCGCAGCGCCCGGCATCGCGCGCATCCTCAAGCAGATTAAGGATGGGCGAGATATCGGGCGCTTCCGCCATGGCCTAGTTTCTAGCGCCGGCCTGAGGCGAAGCGCACCGCTTCTTCCGCCGCGCGGAACAGGGCGCGCGCCTTTTGGCGCGTTTCCTCATATTCCGCCTTGGGGTCGCTATCGGCCACAACGCCGGCGCCGGCCTGCACATACATCACGCCATCTTTTACCAGCGCGGTGCGGAGCGCGATGCAGGTATCCATGCCACCATCAGCGCCAAAATAGCCGACACCACCGGCGTAGAGACCTCGGCGCGATGGTTCCAATTCCTCGATAATCTCCATGGCACGAATCTTTGGCGCGCCCGTCAGCGTGCCGGCCGGGAAGCCCGCGCAATAGGCATCCAGAGCATCCAGCCCCGTGCGCAAGCGCCCCTGCACTTCTGAGCCGATATGCATCACCTGCGAATAGCGTTCCACCTGGAATTGCGCCGTGACCTTCACCGACCCAATTTCCGAAACACGCCCCACATCATTGCGCCCGAGATCGAGCAGCATGAGGTGTTCGGCCCGTTCCTTCGGATCGGCCAGCAATTCCACTTCAAGCGCGCGATCTTCTTCCGGTGTCGCGCCGCGCCGACGCGTGCCGGCAAGGGGGCGCACCGTCACCACACCATCACGCGCGCGCACAAGGATTTCCGGGCTTGCCCCCACTGCGGCAAAGCCGCCGAAATCGCAGAAGAACAGGAAGGGCGCTGGGTTGATCCGGCGCAGCGCGCGATAAAGGGCGAAGGGCGGCAAAGCGAAGGGTGCCGAAAAACGCTGCGCCGGCACAATCTGAAAACAATCGCCGGCGCGGATGTAATCCTTCGCACGCTCCACCGCCGCGATATAGCTGGCTTCGGTAAAATTGCTGTCAGGCTGCGGCAAGGCGGGCAGATCGGCGGGTGGCGCGGGCCGCGGCACGGGGCGACCCAGCGCTGCCTCAGCCTCATCCAACCTGGCATTCGCCGCTTCCCAGGCGGTTTGCGGATCAGCGCCCGGCCAGACCGGCGCGCAGAGCAACAAGGTGTCACGCACATGGTCAAACACCGCCATCAACGTCGGGCGCGTCATCACCGCATCCGGAATGCCAAGCACATCGGGCTTGGTGGCGGGCAGTTTTTCAATCAGCCGCACCATGTCATAGCCCAGATAGCCAAACAGCCCCGCCGCAATCGGCGGCAGGCTGGCCGGCACAACCATGCGGCATTCATTGATGAGCGCGCGCAGACTCTCCAGCGCAGGTGCGGCTTCCGCCACAAAACCATGCGGCGCGGAAAGCGCGTGGCGATTAAGCTCTGCCTTGCCATTGCGGCAGCGCCAGATCAGGTCCGGCGCCATGCCAATCGCGGAATAGCGGCCACGCGCCGCGCCGCCTTCAATGCTTTCCAACAGGAAGGCATTGGCCTGCGCGCCGCCCGTGAGTTTCAGGAAGGCGCCAACGGGCGTGTCCAGATCAGCGACGCGTTCGCGGACCAGGATCTGTCCCCGCCCCGCTTCCAAAGCCGCGCGAAATGCTGCGAAACCGCCGCCACTCATCTGCCTGTCACCTGATCCAGCAAGCGTTCATTGATGCGCACATTGCCGCGTACACGCAATGCCGCCTGGAATTGCTGTTCCAGATCATCGGCAACCGCCTGTTCTATTTCAACACGCACGCGCCCCATGCCGAGCGGATCGGAAGCCGGATCAAGCCTGAGGATTTCGGCAACCGAGGCGACGGCAAAACCGCCGCGAAGTTCTGCCATGGTGGCTTCCCCGCGCTTCGCTTCAAACAGGGGCGGCAGCAATTCCGCTGGCACCGGGCTGCCCTGCGCGGGGTCTCGCCCGAAAGGCGCGGTGCGCGTGCTGATCAGGCCCAATTCCTGCGCGGCTTCCACCAATGTCTTGCCACCGCGCTGCGCCGCCAAAAGACCCGCCGCGCGGGCTTCCGTGAAGCGCCGGCGCGCATCGGCAATCACGGCACGGCGGAGTTCCTGTTCAACCTCGGCAAAGGGGCGAAGCTGCGGGGGGGTTACGGCACTGATTTCAATTGCCGCAAAAGCATCGCCGAATTCCTGCAAGCGCGGTGCGGCGCCCTGATCCTGCGTGAAGATGGCGCGCAAGACGGCATTGCGTTGCGCCGCCGGCACGGGCAGCGCGACCGCTTCATTGGTGGGGCTGCGCCCGCTTGGGTCGAGTGTAGCGCTCATCAGCGTCAGGCCAAAGCGCGGCGCGGCTTCCGCCAGCGTCATCCCACCCGCCAGCGCATCTTCCACCTTATTGCCACGTTCATAAGCAAGATCGAGCGCGCGATCCTTCGCGACATCGCGGCGCAATTGATCGCGCAACTGATCCAGCGTGAAAATCTGCGCGGGTTCCACCGCTTCAACGCCAATCACATGCCAGCCGAAGGGGCTTTGCACCGGGTCCGTCACGCTTTGCGGCGCGGCGGCGAAAGCAGCATCGGCCAAGGCAGGAATGGGCAGGCTTGCCTTGTCACCCATGGGCAGCGCCATGGCCTGCCCGCCCGCGGCGGTGGCGGCGGCTTCCACCGTTTCCCAATCCGCACCCGCTTGCCAAAGCTGCGCGATGTCGCGCGCACGGGCTTCATCGGCCAGCACCACTTGGCGTATTTGCCGCCGTTCTGGCCGGTCATATTGGCCATGGCGCGCATCAAAAGCCTGTTTGATATCATCTTCCGACACGGCGATTTCATTCGCGAGCGTTTCCGCCGACAGCACCGCGATGCTGATTTGCCGAAACTCCGGCGTCGAAAAACGCTGCGGGTTGTTTTCCAGAAAACGCTGCAATTGCGCTTCTGTCGGCGCTTCCGGTTCCGGCGCGGCGGAGAAAGGCAGCAGCACCACATCCGCCACGCGCCGTTCCGTCTGCCAGACCAGTTGCGGCGCGGTCATGGTATCGGGCGCTGCCGCACCGGAACGCACCGCGCCCAGCAATTGCTGGCGCAGCAAATCGCCCCGGATCAGCGCCAGGAACTGCGCTTCGGTCAATTCATTGCTGCGCAGCACCTGCGCCAGCACCGCGCGCGAAAAACGCCCATCGGGCCCGGTGAGCCCCGGAATGGCGAAGACCGTATCGCGCACCATATCTTCGGTCGCCACCACGCCCATGCGCTGCGCTTCCGCCGTCATCGCACGTTCGCCAATCAGGTTTTCGAGCGCGCCAGCAGCCACCGCCCGGCGGATCGCCTCATTCGGTTCAAACTGATTGCCCATCTGGCGCGCGATTCGCGACATTTCGCGCCGCGCGGCCATTTGCGCTTCCTCGGCTTCGATCCGCTGATCACCAACCCGCGCCACCGCGGTATCGCGGCCGAAATTGCGCACGACATCCTCAATCCCCCAGACAGCGAAGGACAGGACGAGCAGGACGAAAAGCGCCTTGGCGACCCAGGTGGAGGCCAGGCGACGCATATAGGTGATCATGGGGAAGGTGATTACCGCCGCCCGGCGCCGCGCGAAAGGCCCGATGCTTGCCAAGCCCCCAGGTGGCGGCTAGCCACGCGGGGCAAAACATTGCCCAAGCCCAGGAGGAACCCAAGCATGACCCCCGGTGTGCGCCCGCTGATCGCCGGCAATTGGAAAATGCATGGGCTGGGCGCCGAGGCCCAGGCTTTGGCCTGGGCGGTGGCGGCTGGGGCCGCCGGGCTGAAGGCGGAGCTGCTGATCTGCCCCCCCGCCACGCTGATCGCCCCCCTAACCCAGGCTTGCGCCGGGGTGGTGGCGCTTGGCGGGCAGGATTGCCATGAGGCCGCCAAGGGCGCCCATACCGGGGATATCTCAGCCGCCATGCTGAAGGATGCCGGGGCGGCTTATGTTATTCTGGGCCATTCCGAACGCCGCATGGCGTATCGGGAAACCAGCCACCGTGTCCGCGCCAAGGCCGAAGCCGCGCTGGCCGCTGGCCTGATCCCGGTGGTGTGCGTGGGCGAGCCCGAGGATGACCGGCTTTTGGGCCGGGCCGAGGAAGTAGTGGCCGAACAAATGGCGGAAAGCCTGCCCGCGGGCTTTGGCGCTGCCGGCGGCGTGGTGGCTTATGAGCCCGTCTGGGCCATTGGCACCGGCCGCACGCCGACCGAGGCCGATATCAGCGCCATGCACACCATGATGCGCGCCAAGCTAACCGCAAGCTTCCCGGCTGAGGGCGCGGGGTTGCGCTTGCTTTATGGCGGTTCGGTCAAGCCCGGCAATGCGGCGGCGATCCTGGCGCTGCCCCATGTGGATGGGGCGCTGGTGGGCGGCGCCAGCCTGGTGGCCGAGGATTTTCTGGCGATTGCCCGCGCGGCGGGCTAGAGCGTGTTGCGTTCACATGTGTTCACGCCACCCGCTCTACCTCGTTGTTTTTCGAGCATCTTCACACGTTCAGATGATTCCATCTGAACGTGATCTGCTCTAAGCCCCACTTCCCGCCTTGTCGCGGCGCGCCTTGGCGCCTAATTTCCGCTTTCCCAATTCCAGGAGGATGCCAGCATGTTCAAGGGTTCCATGGTTGCGCTGATCACGCCCATGCGCGCGGATGGGTCCGTGGACGAGAAAGCCTTCCAGGAATTGGTGCAGTGGCAGATTGCCGAGGGCACCGAAGGCCTGATCCCGGTTGGCACCACCGGCGAAAGCCCGACGCTTTCGCATGAGGAACACAAGCGCGTGGTGGAAATGTGCGTGGAAGCCGCGGCTGGGCGCGTGCCTGTGATTGCCGGCACCGGCAGCAACAGCACGTCCGAGGCGATTGACTTCACCCGCCACGCCAAGAAGGCCGGCGCCGATGGCTGCCTTGTTGTCACACCATATTACAACAAGCCGACACAAGAAGGCATGTATCTGCATTTCAAGGCGATTGCGGATGCCGTGGATCTGCCCATGGTGATCTACAATATCCCGCCGCGCAGCGTGATTGATATGAGCGTTGAGACCATGGCGCGCTTGGCCAAGCACCCGAATATCGTCGGCGTTAAGGATGCCACCGCGAACCTTGTGCGGCCTTTGCATACGCGCCGCGCCTGCGGGGAAGATTTCGCGCAGCTTTCCGGCGAAGACCATACCGCCATTTCCTTCTTGGCCGCCGGCGGGCATGGCTGCATCAGCGTCACCGCCAATGTGTCGCCCCGGCTTTGCGCGGAAATGCACAAGGCCTGGCGCGCGGGGCGCGTGGATGAGGCGATGGAAATCCAGGACCGCCTGGTGCCCTTGCATGAT
>JADCEX010000171.1 GCA_020249825.1 Roseomonas sp. | reverse complement strand
GGAAACCGCGGACCCGCAGCGTTCCCCATTTGCTGGCAGCGCGGCGGCCGAGGGCACGCCCTTCGCCCGCCTCAAGGTTGCGCAACTCGCCCTGAAGGTGGAAGCCCAGCGCCTCGCACTGGATGAAAGCAAGGGCCGGCTGCTTGATGTCGCAACCGCCAATGCGACGATTGATGAAATCGCCAGCACCATGCGCGACGCGCTGCTGAACTGGCCCGCGCGTGTGTCTGGCGTCATTGCCGCCGAACTCGGCGTCGAGCCCCATCTGCTGCAAACCATCCTGCAGCAGCACATCAACGAGCTTCTGACGGAGGCTTCCGATCGCTTCGACCCTCCAGGGATCGGCGGCGAATGAAGGCCGCACGCGTGAGCATGTGCGCCGCCGTGCCGGGGCCATGCTGCGCCCACCGCCGCAACTCACAGTCTCGGCATGGGCGGAACAGCATCGCATCCTGGGCAGCCGTGCATCATCCGAACCCGGCCCCTGGCGCACAAGCCGCACGCCCTATCTGCGCGATGTGATGGATGCGTTGTCCGCGGTGCATCCGGCGCGGCGGATCGTATTCATGAAAGGCGCGCAGGTGGGCGCGACCGAGGCAGGCAATAATTGGCTCGGCTATATTCTGCATCACGTCCCGGCGCCGGTGCTTGCGGTGCAGCCCACCGTCGAACTCGCTAAGCGCTTCTCGCGCCAGCGCATTGACCCATTACTGGAGGAAACACCGGCGCTGCGGGAACGCGTGGCGCCCGCCCGCGCGCGCGATAGCGGCAATACCATGCTGTCCAAGGAATTCCCCGGCGGCATTCTGGTGCTGACGGGCGCGAATAGCGCGGTCGGGCTGCGTTCCATGCCGGCCAGGTTTCTGTTTTTGGATGAGGTGGACGCCTATCCCGGCGACATCGAAGGCGAAGGCGATCCGATTGCACTCGCCGAGGCCCGGGCGCGCACCTTCGGCTGGCGGAGGAAAGCCTTTCTGGTGTCAACGCCGACCATTGCCGGGCGCAGCCGGATTGAACGGGAATATGCTGCCTCCGACCAGCGGCGTTATTTCCTGCCCTGTCCGCAGTGCGGCGCAATGCAGTGGCTGAAATTCGAGCGCCTGATCTGGGAGAAGGGCGACCCGCGCAGCGTGCGCTATCATTGCGAGGATTGCGACACGCCGATTGAGGAGCACCACAAGACGGCCATGCTCGCCGCCGGCGAATGGCGAGCGACGGCAGAAGCGGAGAACCCGCATACGATCGGCTTTCACATCTCGGCGCTGTACTCGCCCGTTGGCTGGTTGTCCTGGGAGCAAATCGCCCGCGATTGGGAAGCAGCCCAGGGCAAGGCCGAGGACCTCAAAACCTTCCGCAACACCGTGCTTGGCGAGACCTGGCAGGATCGTGGCGAGGCACCGGATTGGGAACGCCTGGTGGAACGGCGCGAGGATTTCCAGCTTGGCATTGTGGCGCAGGACGCTCTGGTGCTGACAGCAGGCGTCGATGTCCAGGATGACCGGCTCGAATGCGATATCTGGGCCTGGGCTGAGGGTTATTCCTCCTGGCTTGTCGATCACATTGTCATCGCCGGCAGTCCGCGTGAACGCGCGCCCTGGGATGCACTGGCCGAATTGCTGGCGCGGGATTGGCCGCGCGCCGGCGGCGGCGCGATGCGGATTGCCAAGGCCTGCGTTGATACGGGCGGACGCGATACAGCGGCGGTTTATGGCCATCTGCGGCGCCTGCGCGACCCACGTATTGCGCCGACCAAGGGGGTTGATGGCTGGAACCGCGCGCAACCGGTGCAGGGCCCGACGCCGGTGGATGCGCTGGTGGATGGGCGAAAGCTGCGGCGTGGCCTGAAGCTTTGGACGGTGTCGGTCTCCACCTGGAAGGTTGATCTCTATCGCCGGCTTTGGCTTGGGCGCGGCGAAGCGGCAGAATTCCCACCCGGCTGGGTGCATTTGCCGCAGGGGATCGAGGTTGAATGGGTCAAGCAGCTGGTGGCGGAGCAGCTGCACCAGGTGAAGGACCGCCGTGGCTTCATCCGCCAGGAATGGGCGAAGCTGCGCGACCGCAATGAGGCGCTGGATTGCGCGGTACTGGCGCGCGCGGCGTTGTGGTTGCTGGGCGCCGATCGTTATGGCGAGCGTTTCTGGCACAGGCTGCGCGAGGATATCGCGAATGCGCCGGTGGAAAGCCAAGCGGTAGAGACTGCCGTTCCGGTCGCGCCGCCGAACACTGAACCACCGCCAGTGATGCGTCGGCCTGGTTGGTTGGCGCCGCGTGGCGGTTGGTTGCGCTGATCACTTTCGGGAGGAAATCATGAGTAACGGTGAACTCCACGCGCGTGAGCGCGAGGATCTGGCACTGCATGTCGAGCGCTGCGCCGAGCGCTACACGGCGGTGCGCGCCGAGATCTGTGGCCTGCGCAAGCAGACGCGTCGGATTGAGGGGGCGATCTGGGGCATCGTCGCGGTGCTGGTAGCGCTTGGCGCAGGCGGGGCGCAGATCCTGCCAATCCTGCGCGCGCTGGCGCGCGGCGCGGGCGGGTAAGGCGCAGTGGATCCCGCAACCCTCGCCTGGGCGCTGGCGCAGCCAGCAGGCAGCCGCGCTGCCGTGCTGGCCTCTGCCTATACCGGCGGCGTCACCCGCGTGACCTTCGAAGGCCGCACGGTGGAATACCGCAGCTTGGATGAATTGGGCCGCGCCATCGCGGCCCTGCATGGCGCGGAGAATGCAGCGTCCCGGCGGCCGGGCGTCACACTCGCCAGCTTCACAAGGAACGCATGATGGGACAGACGCATTGGCAGCCCGCCACGCTGGCGGCAGCGCTTGGCGTGCCGGATGAGGCCTTCCGCGCCTTTGCTCGGCTGCGCCAGATCGCTTGGGAGAAGGAACTCTTGCCTGCCGAAGCCGCAAGCCTCGCGCTTGCCTGGGTCGCGGCGGATCGCGCAGCCTGCCATGGCGCAATTGCCGAGGCTGCTGGCGGGTTGCTTGATGCAGTAACCGAGGCCCCCGCCGAATGAAGCTTCACCTGCGCGCCGCCTGGCAGGCCCTCAGGGGTTACGCGGCCGCGCAGGAGAACCGCGCATCGACCTGGTCGCCCTCGGGCGGTAGCGCGAATGGCGAGGTCGGCATGGCCGCTGCCAGCGTTGCACGCCGCGCGCGCGACGCCGTGCGCAATGACCCCTATGCCGCGCGCATCGTGGATCTCTGGACTGGCAATGCGGTCGGTGCGGGCATCACGACACGCTGGCCAGAGACTGCGCATGGCGCGGCCTGGCTGTCCTGGGCGGAGAGCACCGCCTGCGATGCGGAAGGCAAGCTTGATCTATACGGGCTGCAGGCGCTGGCCATGCGTGCCGTCGTCGAAAGCGGTGAATGCTTCATCCGGCTGCTGACTGTGCCGACATCGCCGCGGAACCCGATCGGCCTCAGCTTGCAGGTGCTGGAAAGCGATCATCTGGATACCGCGCGCAATGGCGTGGTGAATGGCGCGCCGACAATTCAGGGCATCGCGCTTGGGAATTTTGGCGAGCCGATTGGTTATTGGCTTTTCCCAACCCATCCCGGCGCCTGGATGCTGCCGGGTGCGCGGCTGGCGAGCAATTTCATCCCCGCGCGCGATGTGCTGCATGTGTTTCGCAAGCGGCGCCCGGGGCAATTGCGCGATGTCTCCTGGCTCGCGCCTGTGCTGCTCCGGCTGCGTGACCTTGGCGATTACGAAGCCGCACTGCTGATGAAGGCCAAGATTGAGGCCTGCCTCGCCGCCGTGGTGACTGAGGAGGGTGAGGACACCCTGACCGGTCCCGCCGCAAGCTTGCTCCGCGATGCGCAAGGCCGCGCGGTGGAAAGCTTCGAGCCGGGGATGATCCTCTATCGGCGCGGCATGGGCAGTGTGGAGGTGGTGAACCCCTCGGGTGGTGGTTCCCATACCGCCTTTGCGCGCCGCGCCTTGGAAGCCGCCGCTGTCGGTGCGGGCCTGACATACGACCAGGTTTCCGGCGACCTAACCCAGGCGAATTACTCCAGCCTCCGCGCCGGCAAGATCGAATTCCGGCGTCTTTGCGAACAGGTGCAATACGGCATGCTGATCCCGATGCTGGTGCGGCCCATCGCCGAGCGCTTTCATGCGCAGGGCGCGCTGGTCGGGCTTTGGGGCGATGTGATGCCCAAGGGTGTCGCGCATGTGCCGCCGGCGCATGAAATGATCGACCCGCTGAAAGACACCACCGCGCTGATCGCTCAGGTGCGCGCCGGCTTTGTGCCGCAGCCCGAGGCCGCCGGTGCCTTTGGCTATGATTTCCGCTCGGCGGTCGAGATGATCCGCGAAGCCAATGCAGCGCTGGATGCGGCTGGCATCTCGCTTGATACCGATCCAAGGCGTGTCGCCAAATCCGGCGGCGCGCAGGACGCAGCGCAAATGGCGGCAGTGGAACTCGCCGCCACTGGCGCGGCCGGATCAACAGCGCCAACGCCGGCAGATACCCAAACAGCATAGGGCCGACCATGACCGAAATCACCGACCCGGTCGGGAGCGATCCCGCGCCGGCTGATCCTGCTTTGCCTGATCAACTTCCCGCCGATGGGCAATCGATCACCGCCCGCCGCGCCATCAGCGCACCCGCAACCGTGGACCGTGCCGCACGTACGGTGGAGGTCGTCTGGTCCACCGGCGCGCGGGCGCGCAATTTTGTCCCGTCGCTGGGCGGCATCACCGAGGAATTGGATATGTCGCCCAATGCAGTGCGCATGGCGCAGCTCGGCTCCGGCAATGCGCCGGTGCTAAACACCCATCGCAGCAGCGATGCGCGGGATGTGCTGGGCCGTGTAACTGCCGCACGGCTTGAAGGCGGGCGCGGCCATGCGCGGCTGCAATTCTCTGCTGCTGCTGATGTGGAACCGCTCTGGCAGCGCATTGCCGATGGCACGCTGCGCGCCGTCAGCATTGGCTATCGCGTGCATCGCTATGACCAGCGCCCCGATCCGGTGAGCGGCGAGATGATCTACCGCGCCGTGGATTGGGAACCTTTCGAGATCTCCATCGTGCCCATTCCGGTTGATCGGGATGCGCAAGTGCGTGGCGCGGCGCCGCAGGGCGCGCCGTCCTTCGCCATTGAACCTGCCCTGGAGAATGAGGAACCACCCATGACCGAGACGACGCCGGAAACCCCGGCAGCCCCCCCGGCGCCGCCTGCCGCGTCGCCGCCCGCAAGCACCACCGTGGAAACGCCGCCCGCTGCGCTGCCGCCCGACCTTGAAGCGCTCCGTGCCGAGGCACAGCGCACCGAGCGTGAGCGCATTGCCGGTATTGATGGCGCGATTGAAGCCGCCCGCGCCCTGGTCGGCACCGAGACCGCCGCGCATATCCGGCGTGAGGCTGTCGAGCGCGGCTGGCATCCGGACCAGGCGCGCCGTTCTTTGTTCGACGCCATGGTGAAAAGTGCCGCACCGCCTGCCATTCCGGCGAGACCGGAACCCGGGCCTGGGCATGACTCGCCCTCGGAAATCCTGGATGCAATGGCGGAAGCCTTGGCGGCGCGCAGCATGCCCGGCTATCAGCCGCAGGGCGCTGGGCGCCATGCCGAATTCATGGGCTGGCGGCCCTCGGACATGATCGGCGAATTGCTGCGCGTCCGCGGCGAACGCAATGTGCCGCGCAACCCGACGCTGCTCGCCGAGCGCGCCTTCCACACAGAGCTGGCTCGGGCAATCTGAACAGCTGGGATAAGTGGATTTTCTGCCTGACTGCGGCATGATGCCGTGAACAGGAGATACCATGACGAGACGACCACGCCGGAACCACAGCCCAGCCTTCAAGGC
>JADCEX010000170.1 GCA_020249825.1 Roseomonas sp. | reverse complement strand
TGCCTCGCGCGGCGAGATTCGGTCACTGGGGAATGGCTTTTCGACAATGGCCCCGCCTCACCACCTGGTGCGGTCCCACTCAGCGCTTTGCTAAGCGGCGACGGCTCCTCGGCAGAATTGCGCGTGGTCACGCTCTCGCTCACGTTGCGCACGAAGGAAGGGCGGGATCTTGGAACCTGGACTGATCTCGCCCCGGATCCCGGACATCGGCTGGCCGGCTTGCCAGATAACCTATTCGATACCTTCGCCGATGAACCAGCCTCACTTGCGCAGTCACGTTCGCTCCCCATTGTGGTCACGCGCAATGCGGCGCAGACACCTAATGGCCTTACCACGCTGGCGGCATTGTTCGGCGCAACGCCAACTGACCATTTGCGCCCCAACCAAATCGAACGTACGCGAGAGATCGGACCAGGGGCTCGCCTTGCGCGCGGCGTAGCGGTGGAAGGCGATCTCGAAGGCGGCCATGACGGGCTGCGGCCGGGGGCGCGCGAATATGAAGGCCGCGCCGATGACACACTCGGTTACCGGACCGGCCTCAAGCAACTCGAGTCGATCGAGGATATCGCGATTGTTGCCGCACCGGGCAGCACCTGGCGCTACGCCTCCTTCACCGACAACGCGGATGCGATAACCCGTCTGCTGATCGGCCATGCCGAGCGCATGCGTTACCGCATTGCGGTGCTAGACAGTGCAGAAAAGCACACCATCGCGGAAGTGCGTAACTTCCGCGCTCGCCTCGACAGCAAGTATGCCGCGCTTTACTATCCTTGGGTCACAGTGCTGGACCCGGTGACGCGCGCCGAGATCAACCTGCCACCCTCCGGCTTTGTCTGCGGCATCTATGCGCGTAACGACATCACACGGGCGGTCTGGAAGGCCCCCGCGAATGAGGTGGTGACACTCGCCAATGGTTTTGAGACACTGCTGAATAAGGCGCAGCAGGAAGTCCTCAATCCGCTTGGCATCAATTGCTTCCGCTATTTTGAAGGCCGCGGCTATCGGCTCTGGGGCGCACGAACTATCAGTTCCGACCCGGAATGGAAATATGTCAACCTTAGGCGCTACTTCGCCTATCTTGAACGCTCAATCGATATCGGTACGCAATGGGCGGTGTTTGAACCGAACGGAAAGGCGCTCTGGGACAATGTTCGTCGGACGGTCGAAGATTTCCTGCTGAATGAATGGATGCAGGGCGCGCTGCTCGGTGACAAGCCGGAAAAGGCCTTCTTCGTGCGGTGCGGCTTCCCAAGCACCATGACCCAAAATGATCTCGACAATGGAAGGCTCGTCTGTCTGGTCGGCGTCGCGGCGCTGCGGCCGGCGGAATTCGTGATCTTCCGCATCGGACAATGGACCGCTGACCAGCGGCCGCCCGGCTGACCGCGAAGGAGTTGACCCATGGCTGTGCTGCGCGAAAGACCTTATGTCCAGTTCAATTTCCTCGTTGATCTCGGCGACGGGGTAACCGATGGGCCCGAAGCCGGGTTCCAGGAGGTAAGCGGTATCGGGATGGAGGTAACCGTCTCCGAATACCGCAACGGGAATGAGAAGGAAAACGCCGTCCGCAAGATCACCGGGATGAACAAGGCGACCGATGTTACGATGAAGCGCGGGGTAATTGGCTCGCTCAATCTTTATCGGTGGCTCAACCAAATCCGCAATGGTGATCAGGCGGCTCTGCGCACCGTGCAAATCCATCTCCAGAATGAGGACCATACCCAGATCGTGCAGACTTGGCGCCTGCTGCGCGCGCGCATCATCAAGCACACTTCCGGCCCGATGAACGGCAAGGGCACCGATGTGGCGATGGAGGAACTTGTCCTCGCCTATGAGCGGCTGGAGATGGAGTAAGGGCATGAGGGCGGATGCCCGGCTTCCCGGGCTCTATTTCCAGGAACCAAAGCCAGCGCCCGATTATTGGCCGCGCATGGATGTTGCCGGCTTTTGCGGCTTCGTGGGGCAGGATTCACGCCCGGCCGATCAGCGCTATATGCCCGTTGTGATCGAAGATGCGGCAGGCTTCGAGCGCATGTTCGGTGCCGATGTCTCGCTTTGTCTCGATGCTACCGGTGCACCGGTCAAAGGCCTGCTTGGGCCCGCAGTGCGCACCTTCTTCGCGCAGGGTGGCCGGCGTTGCCATGTTGTGGGCGTACCCGTGCCGAATAGCTTCAATGCGGCAGCACTTGCAGACCCGCTCCTGCTTGAGGCGACAATAGGTGGGGTCGCAAATGCGCTTGATGGCGCGCGTCAACTTGAAGGGCTCCACGCGCTGGCGACAGTCGAAGAGGTCTCGTTGCTCGCGCTGCCTGATGCCGTGCTGGCCGGCTGGACCGAGGAGCAGCCACCAACACCGCCTGCGCCACTGGCTTCGGCGGCCCCCACCCCGGCATCACCGTCGCTTTTCCGGATGTGTGACCTGGCCCACCTATCGAAGCCTCGGCTCGCCTTGACAGCGCCATGTCGCCTGGAATGGTCGGCGCCTGGCGCATCCAGCTTCGAACTGCAGCTGGCCGAGGATCCGGCTTGGTCGGATGCCAAGACCGTACTGGCTGGTGCGGTGAACGCGCTGCTTCTGCCCGCTGTTTCCACGCCACGCTATGCCCGGGTGCGTGCGCGCGATGGTGATCGCGCCAGCATCTGGTCCGACGGCGTGCTGCTGCCCGGCACCGCGCATAGTTTACGGCGCGAAGTGCCGGCGCATGCTTTCCAGAGTGCGTCCATGCTTGCATTGCATCGCGCTTTGCTCCGGCTCTGTGCCGCGCGCGGGGATGCTTTCGCGCTGCTTTCCTTGCCGCGCCACTACGACGAGGCGGCGGCTATCAGCCATGCCGCGCTGCTTGGTGACCTTAAAGACATTGAAGCGCCGGCAC
>JADCEX010000017.1 GCA_020249825.1 Roseomonas sp. | reverse complement strand
GTCTTCAACCTGCCGGAAGATCATTTCCGCGTTGTCACCCCCGATGTCGGCGGCGGCTTCGGCATGAAGCTGTTCTTGTATGCCGAACATGTGCTGACCTGCTTCGCCGCGCGCAAACTGAAGCGCCCGGTGAAATGGACGTCTGAGCGCACGGAAGCCTTCCAATCCGACACACATGGGCGCGATAACATCACCGCCGGCGAATTGGCCTTGGATAAGGATGGCAAGTTCCTCGCGCTGCGCACGAAAAATTGGGCGAATATGGGCGCCTATCTGAACACCTTCGCGCCCTTCATCCCGACCGGTGCCGGCACCAAGGTGCTGGCGAGCGTTTATGATTTCGGCGCCATCTACGCCAATGTGGTGGGCGTGATTACCAATACCGTGCCGGTGGATGCCTATCGCGGTGCCGGGCGGCCTGAGAGCAATTATCTGGTGGAACGCCTGATTGACACGGCGGCGCAGGAAATGGGCATGGATCGTGTCGCGATCCGCAAGCGCAACATGGTGCCGTCTTCCGCCATGCCATATGTCTCGGCCATGGGGCAGCGCTATGATTCAGGTGAGTTTGCGAAACTCATGGACACTGCCTTGGAAAAGCTGAATTGGTCCGGCTTTGCGGCGCGGCGGGCGGAAAGCCAGCGGCGCGGTAAAAGGCGCGGCATTGGCTTTGCCTATTACCTGGAAGCGACGGGCGGTGACGCGACCGAAAACGCCGCGGTGCGTTTTGCCGATGATGGTTTCGTGGATGTTTATGTCGGCACGCAAAGCACCGGGCAGGGGCATGAAACCGCCTATGCCATGCTGACCAGCCATGAATTGGGCATTCCGATCGAAAAAATCCGCGTGAAGCAGGGCGATTCCGAAAGCCTGCCTTCGGGCGGCGGCACGGGGGGGGCGCGCAGCCTTTATTCCGAAGGCCAGGCCATTCTGGTGACGGCGGCCTCGGTTGTTGAAAAGGGCAAGAAGGCGGCTTCCGAGCATTTGGAAGCGGCGGTCGCCGATATTGAATTCACCACTGCCAATGGCCGTTTTGGTGTGGTCGGCACCGATAAGGGCATCGGCATTCTGGAATTGGCGGCAGCCCAGAAGGCGCGCGCTGCCAAGGGGCAGGAAGTGACGCTGCTGGATGCGCTGGAAGTGGCGCAGATCAAGTCGCACACCTTCCCGAATGGCTGCCACGCCGCGGAGGTGGAGGTGGACCCTGATACCGGCATCATCAAGGTTGCGAATTACATCGTGATTGATGATGTGGGCCATGCGCTGAACCCGCTGATCGTGCGCGGCCAGGTGCATGGTGGGGTGGCTCAGGGCATTGGCCAGGCCATGCTTGAACGCACCGCCTTTGATGCGGAAAGCGGCCAGTTGCTGTCAGCATCCTTCATGGATTACGCGCTGCCACGCGCTGATGATCTGCCGAATATTGATGTGGATTTCATCGAAGTGCCGTGTGAGACCAATCCGCTTGGCGTGAAGGGTGCTGGTGAGGCAGGCGCGGTCGGCAGCCCGCCTGCGCTGATTAATGCGGTGGTGGATGCGCTGGCCGGGGATGGCGTGAAGCATATTGATATGCCGGCCACGCCTGAGAGCGTGTGGAAGGCCTTGGCGACGTCCAAGGCTGCCTGAGACATAACGCGCGAGGGGTTTTCCCTCGCGCCGTTGCTTACGCCGGCTTCAAATGTTCCAAAAGGCGCGGCATCAGCTCCACCAGATTGCAGGGGCGGTGCCGCGAATCCAATTGGAAACGCAGGATCTCATCCCAGCCATCCTTGCAGGCGCCGGTTGAACCAGGCAGCGCGAAAAGATAGGTGCCGCCGGCAACACCGCCCATGGCGCGCGATTGGATGGTGGATGTGCCGATCTTCTGAAAACTGACCCAGCGGAATAATTCGCCGAAGCCTTCGATTTCCTTCTCAAGCACACGCTTGAAGGCTTCCGGCGTCACATCGCGGCCCGTAATGCCGGTGCCGCCGGTGGTGATGATGCAATCCACGGAAGGATCGGCAATCCAGCGGCGCAGCACGGCTTCAATCGCGTCCGGATCATCCTTCACAATCTCTCGCGCCACGCAGTGATGCCGCGCCGCTTCGATCCTGTCTTGTAGGGTTTGGCCGGAACGGTCGCTTGCCATATCGCGCGTGTCGCTCACGGTCAGCACCGCGATATTTACGGGCAGGAATTTCAGGCTTTCATCAATTGGCATGGCGGCCTCTCCCTTCGGCAAGCCTCCTTATCATGGGGGTTCGGGCGGCTTGCGACAACGCCCGCTTGCAGGGTGTGGTAAGTCGCGTGACACTCGCCCGCAGAAAGAAGCCTAGGGAAACGCCCGATGACGTGGCAACCGGAAATCGAGGAGCTGAAGCGCCGCCAAGCCATGGCCGAGGCCATGGGCGGGCCGGATAAGGTAAAGCGCCAGCATGATGGCGGGCGGCTGACGGTGCGCGAACGTGTGCTGAAGCTGGTGGATAAGGATACATTCCACGAAGTTGGCGCCATTGCGGGGCGCGGCGAATATGACGCCAAGGGCGATCTGGTGACGCTGACCCCTTCAAATTGCGTCATGGGCCGTGCCGAAATTGAAGGCCGCCCCGTGGTGGTGGTGGGTGATGATTTCACCGTGCGCGGTGGCAGCGCGGATGCGACCATTCGCGAAAAACCCATCATGGCGGAACGCATGGCCAATGAATTGCGGCTGCCGATCATTCGCATGATCGAGGGCTCCGGCGGTGGCGGTTCGGTGAAGACCATTGAAACCACAGGCCGCGCCAATCTGCCAGGCGGCGTTGGCGGTACGCAGCTTTATCACCTCACCACACAAAATCTTGGCCTGGTGCCGGTGGTGACGCTCGGGCTTGGATCTGTCGCCGGGCTTGGCGCTGCGCGGCTCACGGCGGCACATTATTCGGTGATGACGAAATCATCCGCGATGTTTGTCGCGGGGCCCCCGGTGGTGGCGCGTTTGGGCGAGAGCCTGGAAAAGCGCGATTTGGGCGGTTGGGAAATTCAATGCAAGGCCGGCGCGGTGGATGATGCGGTGGATACGGAAGAGGAAGCCTTCGCCGCCGCGCGGCGCTTCCTGTCCTACCTGCCGCAGTCGGTGTTTGAGGTCTCGCCGCGCCTGCGCTCGCGCGATGATCCGGGGCGGCGCGATGCCAAGCTGATCAGCGCAATCCCGCGCGATCCGCGCCAAGCCTATAAGATGCGCCCAATCGTTGAAACGCTTTTTGACAATGGCAGTTTTTTCGAAATGGGCCGTTGGTTTGGCCGGCCGATCATCACGGGCCTCGCGCGGCTGGATGGCCTGCCGGTCGCGGTGATGGCATCCGATCCGGTATTCTCGGGCGGGTCCTGGACTGCCGATGCCTGCGCCAAGATCATTCGCTTTGTGGATATGGCGGAAACCTTCCATCTGCCGGTGGTGTATCTGATGGATTGTCCCGGCTTCGCCGTTGGGCTGGATGCCGAGAAAACCGCGACTATCCGCTGGGGCGTACGCGCCATGGCCGCTGTCAATCAATGCCGGGCGCCCTGGTGCACCGTTATTCTGCGCAATGCCTTTGGTGTCGCCGGTGTCGTGCATCAACCAGCCGGGCGTTATTCCATCCGCTATGCTTGGCCATCCGGGCGCTGGGGATCGCTGCCGTTGGAGGGCGGGATCGAGGCGGCTTACGCGGCGGAAGTCTCCGGCGCTGAAGATCCTGCTGCAAAAATCGCAGAGATTGATGAACGCCTGCAAAAGCTTCGTTCCCCCTTCCGCACCGCCGAGGCATTTTGGGTGGAGGAAATCATTGACCCGCGCGAAACCCGCCCGCTGCTCTGTGATTTCGCGCGCATTGCGGAACCCTTGCGCGGCAGGGGCCTCGCCGCCCTCACCATGCGGCCCTGATCAGTCTTCGACGACCAGATCCTGATAGGCATGCCAGGTGGCATGCCCGATCAGCGGCACCACAAGCGCAAGACCGAGGAAAAACGGCACCATCGCGAAGGCGGTAAACACCACAATCAGCCCGGCCCAGAAGATCATGGCACCCGGATTGGTGAGCACCGCGCGAATGGAAAGCACAATCGCTTCCATGGTTGAGATATCGCGATCCACCAGCATGGGAATGGAAATCGCTGAAATCGCGAAAGCCACCGCCGCCAGGATGGCGCCCGCGCTGGTGCCGATAATCAGGAACGGCAGCAGCATGTCGGATCGCAACATCGCCATTGGCAAATTTTCGAGGCTTGGTGTGAAATTGATGCCGAACATCAGCATGAAAATCAGCGCCGCGACGCGCACCCAGAATAAATGCAGGATCACCAGCACAATACCGAGGAAAGCAAGCTGTTGGCCATTGCGCGTAAAGCCGCGCAAACATTCGCTGAATGTAACTTGCTTGCCCTCAGCGCGGAGCCGGCTTGCCTCATAAAGCCCGGTCGCAAGCAAAGGGGCCACCATGAAAAACCCAGCCGAGGCTGGCAGAATCACCCAGGCAGAGCGCACGCCGAGCAGAATGAGTATCAGCAGCCAGCCCGCAGCGGCCAAGGCGCCACCATAGAAAAAGCCGATCCTTGGATTGGCCATCAGATCGCGCCAGCCCGCATTCAGCCAGACCCAAGGGCGATCAGGTGCCACCTTACGAACAGTAAGCCGGCGCGGCGCAATGGCTGCATCGCTTGGCATGAAACCTTCCTCCGCTTGCCCCGCAGGCGCCAGACCCGCGCGGTTGAAGTTACAATCTAGCCGCAACCACCTTGGGCAAATTGATCAGGATCAAGGACGCGCCATGCGGCCCGTTCTTTCCTAGGCTCCGACGCGGCTGATTCGGTGTCCCGCGTCTTGAGGGAGACTAAACATGGCCGCCATTGCCGCCACGGGGCGCGTTGCGCCCGGGGATCAGCCCGTCTTTGTAGAAGGCCCGATCCGCGCCTTTGCCATCGCCACCGCCTTTTGGGGCGTTGTGGGATTTCTGGTGGGCGTTGTCATTGCGCTGCAACTCGCATTCCCTTTGCTCAATCTTGATCTGGAATGGACCAGCTTCGGGCGGTTGCGCCCGGTGCATACCAGCGCGGTGATTTTCGCCTTTGGTGGAAATGCGCTGTTCCTGACCAGCCTTTTCATCGTGCAACGCACCTGCCGCGCCAGGTTGTTCGGCGGCGATGATATGGGGTGGTTCCTGTTCTGGGGCTATCAATTCGTCATTGTCATGGCGGCACTTGGCTATGTGCTGGGCATCACCCAGGGCAAGGAATATGCCGAACCGGAATGGTATGTGGATTTGTGGCTGACGGTGGTTTGGGTTTTCTATCTGATCGCCTTTGGTGGCACGCTGATGCGCCGCGAAGAACCGCATATCTATGTGGCGAATTGGTTCTTCCTCGCTTTCATCATCACCGTCGCTTTGCTGCATATCGGCAACAATATCTCGATCCCCGTCAGCCTTGGATCATCGCATTCCTATTCCGCGCCCGCTGGCGTGCAGGGGGCCATGATCCAATGGTGGTATGGCCATAACGCGGTGGGTTTCTTCCTGACGGCCGGCTTTCTGGGGATGATGTATTACCTGATCCCGAAGCAGGCGGATCGGCCAGTTTATTCCTATCGGCTTTCGATCATCCATTTCTGGACCTTGATCTTCCTCTATATCTGGGCGGGGCCGCACCATCTGCATTATACCGCGCTGCCCGATTGGGCGCAGACGCTCGGCATGGTGTTTTCCGTCATGCTCTGGATGCCGTCCTGGGGTGGCATGATCAATGGCCTGATGACGCTCTCGGGCGCTTGGGACAAGCTGCGCACCAATCCGGCTTTGCGATTCAGTGTGGCGGCGGTCGGCTTTTATGGCATGTCCACCTTTGAAGGCCCGGTCATGTCCATCAAGGCGGTGAATGGTCTGTCGCATTATACGGATTGGACCATTGGCCATGTGCATTCCGGTGCCATGGGCTGGGTCGGCTTCATTTCCTTCGGCGCGCTTTACTATCTTTTCCCCGTGCTCTGGCGGAAAAAAGCAATCTGGAGCGAACGTCTGATCTCCTGGCATTTCTGGGTCGCGACCCTTGGCATTGTTTTCTACATCACGGCCATGTGGGTATCGGGCATCATGCAGGGCCTGATGTGGCGCGCCTTTGATGAGCTTGGCTTCCTGCAATATTCCTTCGTGGAAACGGTGGAAGCCATGCATCCCTATTACGTCATTCGCGCCATTGGCGGGGTGCTGTACCTGGCTGGCGCGCTGATCATGGCCTTCAATTTGTGGAAGACCGTCACTGAAGGGGAAGCCGCGGAACCCGCGCCGCGCTTTGCCCCTGCCCATGCTGTCGCGGCGGAATAGAAGGAGGATCGGCAAATGTTCCGCTGGCTTCGTGACCACGGCGTTATTGAACGCAATGTTGTCCTAATGGGTGTGCTGACGCTGCTCACGGTTTCCATTGGCGGTCTGGTTCAGATTGTCCCGCTATTCACGGTGGAAACCACGATTGAGCGTGTGCAGGGCATCAGACCGTACACACCACTCGAACAAATGGGGCGCAATATCTATGTGCGGGAAGGCTGCTATGTCTGCCATAGCCAGATGATCCGCCCCTTCCGCGATGAATTGGAACGCTATGGCCATTTCAGCCTGGCGGCGGAAAGCATGTATGACCACCCCTTTCAATGGGGATCAAAGCGCACCGGGCCGGATCTGGCGCGGGTTGGTGGCCGCTATTCGGATGATTGGCATGCGGCGCATTTGCGTTC
>JADCEX010000169.1 GCA_020249825.1 Roseomonas sp. | reverse complement strand
CAGGGAAAACCGCTTTGCATGATCCGCTTTTCTGGGCGCTGCTTGGTTTCGCCCTGACCACAAGCTGCACGCCCGGACCGAACAACGCCATGCTGACGGCTTCCGGCGCCAATTTCGGCTTTCGTCGCGCGGTGCCGCATAAGCTTGGGATTATTCTCGGCTTTCCGGCCATGGTGCTCGCGATTGGGCTTGGGCTTGGCACGGTTTTCACCGCCCTGCCTTGGCTGCATCTCGCGCTGACATATGTCGGTGCTGCCTATATGCTCTACCTCGCCTGGCGCATCGCCACGGCCGGGCGCGGCAAGGGTGTCGGCGCCGCGAAGCCCATCGGGTTTTTCGAAGCGGCAGGCTTTCAATGGGTCAATCCCAAGGCCTGGATCATGGGGGTCGGCGCACTCGCTGCCTATACCCTGCCCGAGGCGCCTGTCTGGTCCGAGGCTGCGCGCGTGGCGGCAGCCTTTCTTTTCTCCGGTGTCATTTCCTGCACGCTTTGGTGCGGTTTTGGTGTGGCGATTGGCAGGCTGCTCACCTCCGATCGTGCTTTTCGGCTTTTCAACTACGCCATGGCCTTGGCATTAGTGGCGTCCCTCATTCCCGTATTCATTCTCTAGCGCGAAAGGCCCAACGCCTTGCCTCAAGCCCTGCCAGCCATGATCGCGGCCTTGCTGTTGCTGGCGGGCGCGCTTGGGCTTGCGCTGCAATACGGCGGGAATCACGCGCTGCTTTGGGCGCTTGGCGCAGCGCTTGGCTACACGCTTTATCGCGGTGCCTTCAGCTTTGCCGGCGGTTTTCGCCAAGCCCTGGCCGCGGGTCGCGGCGCGGGGCTGCGTGCGCAAATGCTCATGCTCGGCATTCTGGTGATCATCATGCTGCCCACCATTCATGCCGGTACGCTGGCCGGCGCGCCAGTGCGCGGTATTGTGTTCCCTGCGGGTATGGCAGTGATCATCGGCGCCTTCATTTTTGGCATTGGCATGCAATTCGGTGGCGGCTGCGCTTCCGGCACGCTCTACACGGCAGGCGGCGGCAATACGCGCATGCTGCTGACGCTGATGTTCTTCATTATCGGCGCCACCATCGCAGCCTATGATTCGGAAAGATGGGCCGATCTGCCGGCACTTTCGGCAATATCCCTGCCGGAGCTGATTGGGCTATGGCCCACCTTGTTCGGCAGCCTCGCGATTTTCCTTTGTGTCGCACTGGCTTCGCGCGTGATCGAACAGCGCCGCCATGGCCGCGTTGAACCCATCTTCGCCGCGCCATCAGCAGAATCGCCACGGCGCTGGTCCTGGGCCATGGCCGCCATCATTCTCGCCGTGCTCAACATCCTCACGCTTTGGGCGGTAGGGCGGCCCTGGGTCATCACGGCATCCTTCCCGCTTTGGGGGTCGCGTATCGTTGCGGAACTTGGCTGGGATGAACCGGCCTTCTGGGCCTTTTGGGAAGACCCGACACGCACGGAAGCCTTTCTCCGCCCGCTGCTTGCCGAACGCAGCAGTGTGATGAATTTCGGGCTGATGCTTGGCGCGTTTTTCGCCGCGGCGATCGCGGCGCGCTTCAAGCCCGCATGGCGCCTGCCCTGGCGGCATTGTTGCGCTTCCGTGATCGGGGGGCTTTTGCTTGGCTATGGCGCCGTCATGGCCTCGGGCTGCAATATCAGCGCCTATGTGGCGGGGATCGCTTCCGGCAGCCTGCATGGCTGGCTTTGGATCCTGCCGGGGCTCGCCGGCAATTGGGTGGGGCTGCAGCTGCGCCCGGTTTTTCGCCTGGATCGTTGAGAAATATTTTCCAAAATTCAGCCTTCAGGCAGCAAGCCCTTTATCCCGCCTAATCTGCTGATAGTATTAAAATATTTCGCTTGCGCCTGGAAAATTCAGCCGCCATACCAAGCATCAACGGGGCTCTAAAGGGCCCTCCCTTGGAGAATTTCTTGCTGCGCCCCCTCATCCCACAGCGCGGCATGGAGGTGTTGATGATCAATCGAAGAACCTGCCTGGCGCTTTTGGCGCTGCCCTTCGCCGCCGCGGCGCGGGCGGATGATGCGTTGTCTACCGCGATGCGTGAAACCGTTGGCGACAAGCTCGTGACCGATGGCGGCATCCTGCTCCGCGTACCCGCGCTTGCCGAAAATGGCGGGCAGGTGCCACTCGGCATTGTGGTGGAAAGCCCGATGACAGCGCAGGATCATATCACCGCCATTCATGTCTTCGCGTCACGCAACCCAACGCCCGGTGTCGCGACCTTCCGGCTGACACCGATGCTCGCGCGCGCTGAAGTGCAAACGCGCATTCGCCTGGCGGAAGATCAGCGGCTGATCGTGCTGGCGGAAACCAGCACGGGCCGAGTCCTGCGCACCAGCGCGGAATTGCGCGTTGGCGCCGGGGGGTGCCTTTCATGAGCGCGCTGCCATCCCAGCCCCGCATTCGCATCCCGCGCAGCGCCCGCGCCGGTGAGGTGATTGAAATCCGCACGCTGATCGAACACCCGATGGAAACCGGGTTGCGCCATGAAGCCGGCCGCGCCTTGCCGCGCGATATGCTGACGCGGCTGATGGTGCGGCTGAATGGTGAAACGCTCTTTGCCGCCGATTTCCAGAATGGCACGGCGACCAACCCCTATCACGTGTTTTTTGTGCGGATGGAAAAGCCGAGCCATTTCGAATTCATCTGGACTGATGAAAAGGGCCGCCAAGCGCGCACAGAAGCGCGCGTTGCGGTCGCCTAACACAGCTTCACGAAACTGGCTCGGGCTTATCCGAGTTGGGGAAAAAAAGCTGTTCCCCATTGATGCGATAGGAAGCAATCGCGGCCTGACCGGTGGCTGAAAGCAGCCAATCAATGAAGCGCTGCCCATCCGCCGCCTTCACATGCGGATGGCGCTGCGCGTTCACCAGCATGACGCCGTATTGATTGAACAGCCGCGTATCACCCTCGATCAAAATGCGTTGATCCTGCCGATTGCGGAAGCTCAGCCAGGTGCCGCGATCAGCCAGAATATAGGCGCCCTGCGCGGCGGCGGTATTCAGTGCCGGCCCCATGCCCTGCCCCACTTCCCGATACCATTGGCCGCGCCCGGTTGCGGGGTCCACGCCGGCCTGTTGCCACAAGCGAAGCTCCGCCGCATGCGTGCCGCTGCGATCTCCCCGGCTGATGAAGGGCGCGCGCGCAGCAGCGATGCGGCGCAACGCTTCCGCCGTATCACCAAGCCCGGCGATGCGCGCGGGATCAGCGGCGGGGCCGGTGATCACGAAATCATTGAACATCACATGCCGCCGCGGCCCACCGAAACCTTCCGCAACAAAGCGTTCTTCCGCGGCGCGATCATGCACAAACACCACATCGGCATCGCCTCGCCGGCCAACATCCAAGGCCTGGCCGGTGCCCAAAGCCACCACGCGCACGGCAATGCCGGTTTCGCGCGTGAAGATCGGCAGGATATGGCCGAACAGACCGGATTGTTCCGTGCTGGTGGTGGAAGCGACCGTGATGCTGCGTTCCTGCGCCAGGGCCGGCAATGCAAAGGCCGCAAGCAATATCGGCAAAATGCCGCGCCGGAAAATACCCATTATGTTTTCCCCCGTTCTTTCAAACTCATCACCACACTAATTCGCCGCGCAAAAAGGCGCGCGCCGTGGCTGAAGCTGGCTGCCGGAAAAACGCCTCAGCCAGCGCCTGTTCCAGCACACTGCCGCGATGCAGAAACACCACATCACCCGCAAGGCGCCGCGCCTGCGCCAGATCATGCGTGGTCATGACAATCTTGGTGCCGCGCTGCGCCAGCTTCAGCACAATCTCCTCCACCGCACGCGTCGCGGCGGGGTCCAGGCTTGCGGATGGCTCATCCAGAAACAGCAATTCCGGCTGGAGCGCAGCAGCGCGCGCCAAAGCCAAGCGCTGCTGCTGGCCCACGGATAGCTTGCGCGCCGGATCAGCCGCGCGATCAGCAAGCCCCACCAACGCCAGCGCTTCCTCGGCACGCGCGTCACGGTCCTCCCGCACCACACCGGCCAAGGCCATGGGATAAAGCGTATTGGCCAGCACAGAACGGCGCAGCAGCACCGGGCGCTGAAACACCATCGCCTGGCGCCGTGCGGCATGCTCAGTCGCACTGGCCCAGAAAACCCGCCCAGCCGAGGGCTTCAGCAAGCCATGCAGCAGTCGCAGCAGCACGCTTTTCCCCGCACCATTCGCGCCAATCAGCAGCGTCGGCGCGCCGGCGGTAATCTTCAGCGCAACATCGCGCAGAATTTCCACACCGCCCGCGCTGAAGCCCAAGCCTTCGGTGCAAAGCGGCAGAATGGAATCAGGCGCGCGCATTTCAGCCGGCCCAGCGCGCGGCAATGCCGCGCACGCCCTGCGCCAGCGCATTCACGCCAAGCACAATCGCCATCAGCACAATCCCAAGCGCCAACGCCAGCGGCAAATCGCCCTTGCTGGTTTCAAGCGCAATCGCGGTGGTCATCACACGGGTGAAGCCTTCAATATTGCCGCCCACCACCATCACCGCACCCACCTCCGCCGCTGCCCGACCAAACCCCGCCAGCAGCACGGTCAGCAGCAGAAAGCGCCCGTCCCAAAGCAGAGTCGGCACCGCGCGCCACGGCCCGGCGCCGAAGGAGCGCAGCTGTTCCGCATATTCTTCCCACATGCCTTCCAGCACCTGCCGCGTCAGCGCCGCCAGAATGGGCGTGATCAGCACCGCCTGGGCGATGATCATGGCGCTTGGCGTGAACAGCAGCCCGAAAGACCCCAAAGGCCCCGACCGCGACAACAAAAGATAAATCAGCAGCCCCACCACCACCGGCGGCAACCCCATCAGCGCATTGGTCAGCGTGATCACGCCCCCTCGCCCTGGAAACCGCGCCACCGCCAAAAGCGCCCCAACCGGCAGGCCAATCAGCGCCGCCAAAACCAGCGCGGAAAGGCTAACGCGCAAAGACAGCGCCACAATGGCCAGCACCGCCGGATCCAGTGAAAGGATCAGGCCAAAAGCAGTCGTGAATGCGCTGGCAAGGTCCTGCACCCCATCCCTCCCGGTATCCGGCTTAAATGCGGATGGGCGAAACCTGCGTCAATTCGCCATGGGGCTTGACCGAATGCCGGTTTTTGCCGAATTTCGCCACTAAATGCCGGATGTCCTGACCCTTAAGGAAGCAGCGCGCTTCCTCCGCCTTTCCGAACGCTCGCTTTATGAGCTTGCGCGCGCCCAAAAGCTGCCGGCGGCGCAGCTTGGCGGCAAATGGCTTTTCCCGAGGCGGCAGCTTGAACGCTGGCTGGCCGCCCAGGCCGATGCCGGCGCCGCACAACGCCTGGACCCGCCCCCCATCCTGGCCGGCAGCCATGACCCTTTGCTGGATTGGGCGGCGCGGCAATCGGGCTGTGGGCTGGCTTTGCGGGGTGGCGGCAGCCTGGATGGGCTGCTGGCGCTGGCCGAGGGCGAGGCATTGGTCGCCGCCAGCCATGTGCTCGATCCCGACAGCAACAGCTTCAACGAACCCGCGGCGCGGGAGTTCCTGGCCGGGCGCGCCTTTGTCGGCATTACCTGGGCTTGGCGAGAGCAAGGCTTGATCCTGCCGCCGGGCAATCCTGGTCTGCTGGCAGGTATCGCGGATTTGGCGCGCCCCGGCCTGCGCGTGGCGGGGCGCCAGCCGCGCGCTGGCAGCCACGTGCTGCTGACACATTTGCTCTCAGAAGCAGGGCTGCGCCTTGATGAGATAGGCTTCCTGCCAAGCCCCGCGCTTTCGGAAGATGAGGTCGCCGCCAGCGTCGCCGAAGGCCGCGCCGATGTCGGCTTTGGCATTCGGGCCGAGGCCGCGGCGCGCGGCCTGACTTTCCTGCCGCTATTCCGCGAGCGTTTTGACCTGGTGATGGAACGGCGCCATTACTTCAGCGACGCCGTGCAGAAATTACTGGCCTTCACGCGAACCGAGGTCTTCGCGACCCGCGCCGCGCGGCTTGGCGGTTATGATCTTGCGGCGCTTGGTACCGTTGCCTTCAATGCCTGACGTGACGCTTATTCCAGCGTAATCCCGGCATAGCCCTCAGCCGCCATATCATTCGCCCAGGCGCGGTAGCTTGGCGCACTACCGGTATAGCGCGCGACAATGCGCTTCTGCTTGCCGGCGACATTCAGATTGACGCCGGTCATCCAGGAATCCACCTCCATGGAAAGCAGGCCCTTGGCCAATTCCATGACGTGATCCATCCATTTCTCCATCGCCGCGCCAGTCGCTTCCACGCGCGTAATGTGCTTGGCTTGCGCGTAGCTCAGCAAATCGCTCACCCATTCCACGTTGAATTCAATGGAACGCGGAATATTGCCAAGCGCGGTATGCGGCCCCAGCAGCATGAACATATTCGGCATGCCCTTTTGCAACATGCCAACCAGCGATGTCGCGCCATCCTGCCACAACTGCTTCAGCGTCACACCATCAGCACCCTGGAATTCAATCCGGTCAAAGGCGCCGCGCAAGGCGTCAAAGCCTGTGGCATAGACAATGATATCGAATTCATATTCGGCTTCGCTGGTCTTGATGCCGGTTGGCGTAATACGCTCGATCGGCGTTGCCTTGCTATCCACCAGCGTCACATTCGGCTGATTGTAGCATTCGAAATAGAAGGTTTCCAAAGGCACACGCCTGGTTCCAAAACCGTGATTCTTCGGAATCAGCATCTCCGCCACTTTCGGGTCCTTCACCCGCTGGCGAATCTTGTTCGCCACAAAACGCGACACTTCGTCATTCGCTGCGCGATTGGTCAGCAGATCCTTGAAATTGCCGACCCAAATTCCGAAGCCCTTTTCGGAATAGAGCTTTTCCAGAAAGGATTCGCGTTCTTCCGCTGAAACATCAAAGGTATTGCGCGGATCGGGCGTATGGAGGAAGCAGGAAAAGGTTTCTTGGCAGCGCTTGAAAATCTGATCATAGCGGCTGCGGATTTCCGCCATTTCCTCAGCGCTGATCTTACCGTTATGCAAGGGCGCGCACCAATTGGGCGTGCGTTGGAAGACCACCAATTCCTTCGCGGTCTTGGCCACTTCCTGAATGGTCTGCACGCCGGATGCGCCAGTGCCAATCACGGCCACGCGCTTGCCGGTGAAATCCACCTTTTCCTTGGGCCAAAGACCGGTATGGAAAGATTGTCCCTTGAAATCCGCAATCCCCGGAAATTGTGGCATGGTTGGCGCGGAAAGCGCGCCAATCGCCGTGATTAGGAAGCGGCTTTTATGTGCACTCCCATCTTCCAAGTTCACGGTCCAGCTTCGCGCCGCCTCATCCCAGCGCGCGGCCTTCACGCGGGCCGAAAATTGGATATCCCGGCGCAAATCGTATTTATCGGCGACCAGATTCAGATAGCGTTCGGTTTCCGGCTGCGGCGCGAAATGTTCGGTCCAATGCCATTCCTTGAGCAATTCCTTGTCGAAGGAATAGCCATAGGAATAGCTTTCCGAATCGAAGCGGCAGCCCGGATAGCGGTTCCAATACCAGGTACCACCGACGCCCGTACCAGCTTCAAACACGCGCGCCTTCATGCCCAATTGGCGCAGCTTGATCAGCTGATAAAGCCCGGACATGCCCGCACCAATGACAATGGCATCGTAATCGAGCCCCTTGTCGCTGACCTTAGTCCGTGCCGCTTCCATCGCTGCGCTCATGTCGTTAACTCCCAACCTTTCCGGGCCACACTGACCCTCGTCTCGCCATACTTGCGCAAATACTCAAAAAACCAAACAGTGCCGAGCCTGCCCAAATGGCCTGATCGTGATTTGATCAGGATCAGACGCCACGCAAAACAGGGCCTGAGCCGCGGGAAATGCCGGTAATGTCACGCCGCCAGCCGCGCCCGCGCATCCGCCCGCAGCATATCAGCGCCCTTTTCCGCAATCATGATCGTCGGCGCATTAGTATTGGTGGAAGTCACGGCAGGCATGGCGGAGGCATCAATCACCCGCAGCCCTTCCAGCCCATGCACGCGGAGCCTGTCATCCACCACCGACATCACATCCGGCCCCATGCGGCAGGAACAGGAAGCGTGGAAGACCGTACTGCCCACCTGCCGCGCATAATGCAGCCATTCCTCATCGGTCTGCACATCCGGCCCCGGCATGGATTCCGCGACCATATAGCGTTGCAGCGCGGGCTTGCTGAACCATTCACGCATCAGGCGCAGCCCAGCGACAATGCTGCGCTGGTCGCGATCTTCTGCCAGATAATTTGGGTTGATGATGGGCTGTTCGCGCGGATCGGCACTGCGCGCCCTGATAAACCCACGGCTTTCGGGGCGCATTTGCCAAACGCCCGCGGTCATGCCGGGCCTGCTATCCAATACCCGCGCCGCACCCGGCGCATAGCTTGCGGAGGCAAACAGCGCCTGCATATCGGGCGTCGCACTTTCCGGCAAAGCTTTGAAGGACGCGGCTAGAAGCGATGCGGCATAGGTCAGCACGCCGCGCCCAAGGACGGCGAATTTCAGAACCTCACCAGCAAGCCGCAAGCCGCGCGTGCGTTCATTCAAGGTGGCCACATCCTTCACCACCGCCTGTACGCGCACCAGGAAATGATCCTGAAAATTACGCCCCACGCCACGCAATTCATGCAGTACCGGAATACCAAGCCCGGCCAGATGCTCGGCATCACCCACACCGGAAAGTTGCAGGATATGCGGCGAACCAATCGCGCCGGCGGAGAGGATCACCTCCACCGCCGCATCGGCGCGTTCAGTGACACCGGCGCGGGAAAACTCGACACCGACCGCGCGCTTGCCTTCAAAGACCACGCGATGCACCAGCGCATTCGTCACCACACGCAGATTGGGCCGCCCCATGGCCGGGCGCAGATAGGAACGCGCGGCACTCGCCCGGAACCGCCCGCCGCGCGTCTGCTGCACCCAGCCGATATGATCGCCAAGCCCATGCGGCAGATCATTCAAATCATCGCGGTAATCCCAGCCCATTTGCTGGCCGGCTTCAATCGCCGCTTGGCACAATTCCGGTTGGTCCCGCGATGGAGAGGTGTAAAGATAACCATCCTTGCCATGCGCAGCCTTGTCCGGCCCCTGCCATTTCTCCGATTTATTGAAGTAAGGCAGCACATCGCCGGAAGACCAACCGCGATTGCCAAGCTGCGCCCAGTGATCATAATCCTCCGGCTGAGACCGGATATAGATCATGCCATTGATCGAACTTGATCCCCCCAAAACGCGCCCGCGCGGGTAATTGATTTCACGCCCATTAAGGCCCGAATTGCGATCCGCCTTGAAGCCCCAGGTCAGCGTCGGGTGATCGAGCAATTTCATATAGCCGGCAGGAATATGGATCAGCGGATTCCAATCCTTGCCCCCGGCTTCAACCAGCAGCACCTGATTGCCCGGGTCTTCGGATAGGCGATTGGCCAGCACGCAACCCGCCGAACCACCGCCCACAATCACGTAATCAGCCTTCATGGTGCTTCCCCTTTTCTGTGCTGCTTCAATCGAAGCGCAACTACCACCCCAGCCATTCACACACCGCGCGGCCCATCACCCATTCAAGGTCTTCACCCTTCAGCCAAGGCAATTCCTCAGTGAAGAAGGTCACGCATTGGCGATAGCTGCACGGCATGCGGGTGATGTCCGTGCCCCAGAAGAAACGCTTCGGCCCGAAGGCATCAAAGATTCGCTGCAAGCCATCATGGATATTGCGATACGGATAGGCTTCGGTTGAATAATGCGGCGCGCCGGTCGCCTTCACTGCCACATTGGGCAGCTTCGCCAGCGCCACCAATTCGTCAAGCTTGGCAAAAGCTGCGTCATCCTGGCCCGTTCGCACCAGGCCGCAATGATCGAGGATCATTTTGAGATTGGGATGCGCTTCCGCGATTTGGCGAAATTCCTTGAGGAACAGGCCACCCATGCAGGCGACCGGCAAGCCTTCTTTCTCCGCCGCCGGCCACAGCCAATCCAGCGT
>JADCEX010000168.1 GCA_020249825.1 Roseomonas sp. | reverse complement strand
CGCCAGCCGAAAAGCCCAATCAACGCTTCCACCAAGGGAATGAAAATAGTGCCGGTAAAGCCGGTAATCAGCGTAATGGCGGTGATGCTGCGCGTTACATCACGCGCCTCCGCCACCACCACCGCCATGGCCGGTCCCCAAAGGCAGGTGGCATGCGCCGCACCCAGCAAAATCCAAATCACGACGAAGGCGATGGGGTGGACAACAAAACTCCAACACACCAGCAAGGCCGCGCCCAGCAGCGCGCCGCCTGTCATCATCGCGCGCGGGCCGTGGCGATCCTGCCAGCGCCCCGCCGGCACCGCGATAAGGCCCGAGACCAGCAAGCCGCAGGTGAATGCGCCCGAGATCAACACGCGGGACCAGCCAAGCTCGGCTTCCATCGGTGCGACCATCAATTGGAAGGGGGTGAAAAGGCAGCCCCAGCCGACAAGTTGCGTAATCGCCGTGCCCCAGAACAATAGCCGGGGCGCAATGCGCGGCGCGTCGCTCACACCGTGAATTGCTCGGCGATGATGCGCTCGGAAAGCCCGTGATCGGGGTCGAACATCAGGGTCAGGGAGACATCACGTGCCTCACGCACCTCAACCCGCGTCACATCGCGCACTTCGGTGTAATCCGCGACCGCCGCGACCGGGCGTTTTTCGGGATCCAAAATCTCGAACACCACTGTCGCGTCCGATGGCAGCAGCGCACCGCGCCAGCGCCTGGGGCGAAAGGCGGAAATCGGCGTCAGCGGCAGCAGATTCGCACTCAGGGGCACAATCGGCCCATGGGCGGAAAGATTATAGGCGGTGCTGCCGGCAGGTGTGCTCACCAAAATACCATCGCAAATCAGTTCCTGCAGCCGCGCCTTGCCATCCACCAGAATGCGGATCTTGGCGGCCTGGCGGCTTTCACGCAGCAGGGAAACCTCGTTGATGGCGAGCGCTTCCACTGCTGGTGCATTGTCACGCAGCGCCACCATGCGCAAAGGATGCACAATGGCGGTTTGTGCGGCGGCCAGCCGTGCGGGCAGATCATCTTCCCGATAATCATTCATCAGAAAGCCGACACTGCCCCTGTTCATGCCATAAACGGGCAGGCCACGCCGCAGAAAGCGATGCAGCGTTTCCAGCATGAAGCCATCACCGCCCAGCGCCACCACCACTTCCGCATCGTCTTCGGAGGCGCTGCCATAACGCGCCACCAGCGCAGCGCGGGCCTTTTGCGCCTCGGCACTTTGGCCGGCCAGGATGGCAACGCGACGCGGCGCGAAGGCGTTCATGCGCTTTGCCAACCCTGGGCTGCGGCGCGATGTTCCAATAGCGGCATATCGCGCCGCACGCGTGCGGTCAGCGCCTGGTCAATGCGTGCGGTGGCATGGCCTTTGCCATCACTCGCCTTCGCCACCACATGGCCCCAGGGATCAGCAATGAGGGAATGGCCATAGACGCTGCGCGGCGCGCCGCGTTCCTCATATTGCCCGAAGGAAGCGGCGGCGATGATCCAGCATTGCGTATCAATTGCGCGCGCGCGCAGCAGCGCTTCCCAGTGATCCTTGCCGGTTTGCAGCGTGAAGTTGGATGGCACCAAAATCGCCTCGGCACCCATTTGCCGGAGCGCCAGATACAATTCTGGAAAGCGAATATCGTAGCAGATGGTGCAGGCAAAGCGGATGCTGCCGGCATCGAACAGCGCCAGATCACGCCCGCCGCCATAAAGCGCGCTTTCCCGGTAGCCCGTGCCATCGGGCGCGGTGATGTCGAATAGGTGGATCTTGCGATAGCGCGCAATCTCAACCCCATCCGGGCCGAAAACCAACGTGGTATTGAACAGCTTCTCACCACCATTTTCGATGATCGAGCCACCATGCACGGTAATGCCGTGTCGGCGCGCCAGGCCGCGCAGCAGCTCATAGGCCGGGCCACCTTCCGCGCCAGGTGCGGGCAGCACTTCAGCCGCCGCCATGCGGGCATCGCGCCCACCGCCCAGATTGGTCCAGGTCTCGGGCAGGCTCACCAGCCCAGGCCGGTCGGCAGCGACCGCGGCTTCGATCAGCGCCTCAGCCTGCGCAAGATTCGCCGCCTTGTCGCTGCCCTGGTTCATCTGGATCACGCTGACGCGCATCCGCTTCACTCCTGACCAATAAGGCCGCCATCAAGCCGAGGCCGGGGCCAAGCCGCAAGGGGGGCGGGCATTCAGGCGCGCGGCGGGCGCCAATCCAGCTTGGGTTCGGCGCGACGGTCGCGCAGAGGGGGCTGGCTATAGGCGGGGGGCGGCGGCACAGGCGCGCTGAGGCGTGGGCCGGCTTCAACCTCTCGGCGGGTGAAGCCTGCTGGTTCTTCCCAATCCTGCTCCACCGCCGCGCGCGGGGCGGCGACAGGCCCGGCACGGCGGAGTTCAGCGCGCAGTTCAGCCATTTGCACTTCCAGCGCTTCCAGCCGCGACTTCACGCCATAAACGGCGAAGGGCATGCCGAGGAAGGCCAGCGCCAGCAGCCCCAATAGCAATGCCAGGATCAACCCGGTCCAGGAAGGCAGGCCCGGAAAGGTAAGGGCGGCAATGAGCGCTTGCAGCGCCTCAACCACCGGTGACACTCATGTGGCGCGCTACGGCGGGGCGGTTCCGGCGACGGTCAATCACGAAATCATGGCCCTTGGGCTTGCGGGCAATGGCGTCATGAATCGCTTGCAAAAGCGCCGCGTCATCTACGCTGGGGTCGCGCAGAAGGGAACGGAATTCCGCCGCGTCATCCTGTCCCAAGCACATGTAAAGCGTGCCCGTGCAGGTCAGCCGCACACGGTTGCAGCTTTCGCAGAAATTATGCGTCATGGGCGTGATGAAGCCGATCCGCTGGCCGGTTTCCTTCACGCGCATATAACGCGCCGGGCCACCCGTTGAGTAATCCGTATCCTCAAGCGTCCAGTTCTGTTTGAGCCTGGAACGCACCAGCGATAATGGCAAATACTGATCTGTTCTATCCCCGGTGATATCGCCCATCGGCATGGTTTCAATCAGGCAAAGATCAAAGCCATGTTCACCGCACCAGGCGATCATGCGGTCATATTCATGCTCATTCACGCCCTTCAGCGCGACCGCATTGATCTTGATGGCAAGCCCGGCGGCCTTGGCGGCGAAGATGCCATCCAAGGTCTGTTCAATCTTGCCCCAGCGCGTGACGGCGGCGAAGGCATCCGCATCCAGCGTATCAAGCGATACATTGATTCGCCTGACACCAGCGGCATAAAGCTCATCCGCATAGCGCACCAATTGCGTCCCATTGGTGGTGAGCGTCAGTTCACGCAAACCGCCCGGGCCGATGCGCTGGCCTAAGCCCCGGATCAGGGACATCACATTCTTGCGCACCAAGGGCTCGCCACCCGTCAGCCTGATCTTGTCCACACCGCTTGCGATGAAGGCGGCGGAAAGGCGTTCCAATTCCTCAAGCGTCAGGATTTCCGCCTTGGGCAGGAAGGTCATGTCTTCCGCCATGCAATAGACGCAGCGGAGATCGCAGCGATCCGTCACGGAAACGCGCAAATAGGACACATTGCGCCCGAAGGGATCCACCAGGGGCGCGGGTTGCGGAGAATGAGCGTTCATAAGGGGCGATTTGGGGGCGAAGTGGGCTCCGGTGCAAGACCCTTTCACGCCAGAAGCGCGATGGACCCTGCGCCGATGAGCACAATCAGGGCAAAGGGCCGATACCAGCTTTGCGGCACCACATGGAAAAGCCGCGCCCCAATGGGCACGCAAATCACCATGATGGGCAGCAGCACCGCGGTGCGGATCAGTACGGATAGGTCAATCAGCCCCAGAAACAGGGGCGGGAAGACGGAAATCACCGAAATCACCGAAAAGAACAGGATCAGATTGGCCCGATGCGTCTTGGCCGCTTCTGGCCCGGCCAGCAGGTAAAGGATCACCGGCGGCCCGGACATGCCCGTGGAGCCCTTCAGCAAGCCCGAGACCGCCCCCACCGCCATATTCAGCGGCAGCGGGCGGGACCCGTTATAGCGCCAGCCCGACATCAGCAGCCCGCCAAAAACCAGCACAAAGGCGCCAATGGCGCGGCGCAGAACCTCTCCATCCGCGGCGATCAGGATATAGGCGCCAAGGGGGGTCATCAGCGCTGCCATGCCGCCAATCGGCAAAATCACGCGCCGATCAGCATCCTTGAAGGCGCTGGGGAGCAATTGGATGGACACAATCAGCTCCATCAGCAGCATCACCGGTACCCCGGCCTTGGGGCCCCAGAGCACGGAATAGATCGGCGCCAGGATCACCGCCGTGCCAAAGCCGGCATAGCCGCGCATCAGGCCGGCAATGGCGGTGGCAAGGGCAGCGGCGAGCAGGCGCCAATCGGTGAGCACCGGCAGGGCGGCATTGATAAGATCTGTCATCTGGCGGGCGGGGCCTCAATAATCAGGTCAATCAGCCGGGCATTGATCAAGACCTTGCCGGCATGCTCGAAATTGACCGTGACGCGATCCCCCGCCACGGATTGGACTTGGCCCAGGCCCCAATCCGCTTCGGTCGGGTGGCGCACACGCATGCCAGGTTCTATCAAGGCCATCACCAATCGCTGTCGTTGTTAATCACTCGCTAGGCGTAAGAGGATACTGTCCAAGCCCATGTCGCAAGTGAACCCTGAACCTGATAGCGCCGAAGGCGCTGATTTGCATCTCCGCCTGACCCGCTTGATCGGGTTAAGGCTCTGCCATGATTTGGGCGGCCTTGCCGGCACCATCGGCAATGCGCTGGAAATGCTGAATGATGCCGGGGCGGAAGCAGCGGATTTGGCGGGTGAGGCGGCAGACATGCTGCGCCGGCGCCTGCTGCTGTGGCGTTCCGTGCTGGGCAGCGGGGAAGCGCGCACCCTGGGCGCCGTGCTCGGCTTGCTGAAGGGCCAGATTGCTGGCGGGCGGGCGCATCTTGAAATCGGCGACTTGCCGGAAGAAACCGCTTTGTCTGAAACCATGGTGCCCTTGTTGCTGAGCGGGCTTTTGGTAGCCGGTGAGGCCTTGCCGCGTGGTGGCATGGTGCGGCTTTCGGGCGATTTGCACCGCGAGATCATGATTCTGCCGATTGGCGCCGCTGCGGCCTGGAGCCCCGTTGTGGTTCGCCATGCGGCAGGTGCGGCCTTGCCGGCCGAGATTTCCAGCCGTGATGCGCTGGCAATGTGGCTTTGCACCAGCGCGGGCGCCGCCGGTGTGTCCTTGAGCCTTGCCTTGCCGCCCGGTCAGGCTGCAGCCGCCTTGATTATGACAATGCCCGCCTGAATCGCCTGCGGGCTTTACGCTTTATTCGCAAGCGCTGGCCCATAATCATCCCATACCACAGTCCCTGGGGATGGTTATGGACGATCTTCTTGCTGATTTTCTCACTGAAACCCATGAAGGCCTGAGCGCGGTAGATGAGGCGCTGCTGCGCCTTGAACGCGCCCCGGATGATGCGCCGACTCTCGCCGAGATTTTTCGGCAGGTGCATACCATCAAGGGAACTTGCGGCTTTCTTGGGCTATCGCGCTTGGAAAAGGTGGCGCATGCGGCCGAAACCATTCTGGGCCTTTATCGCGATGGTAGCCTGAAGGTCACCCCCCAGGGCATTACGCTGATTTTCGCCGCGGTAGATGCCATTCGGCATATCGTGCTGGAATTGGAACAGCATGGTCAAGAACCGGAAGGCGATGACAGCGCGGTGATTGCGGCTTTGGATGCGGCGGCGCGCGGCGAATCGGTCGTGCCCTCCCCCAAGCCGGAAATAAAGGGCGAAGCGCCGGTTGAAGCGGCACCCATCGCCGCCCCCGTTACCGCCCCCGCGCCGCGCGCCCCTGAAGCACCGGCCGAAGCCCAGCAGGCCGAATCGGCCGCAGCGCAGCAGACGATTCGCGTTTCGGTCGAGGTGCTGGAAGATCTGATGACGCTGGTCAGTGAATTGGTGCTGACGCGCAATCAGCTCATGCAATTGGCGCGCGTTTCATCCGATAGCCAGATTTCGGTGCCCCTGCAGCGGCTTTCGCACATCACTTCCGAATTGCAGGAAGGCGTGATGAAGACGCGCATGCAGCCTATCGGCAATGCCTGGGCGAAGCTGCCGCGCCTGGTGCGCGATCTGGCCAATGAGTTGGGCAAGAAAATTGATCTTGAGATGCGCGGGGCGGAGACCGAATTGGACCGCCAGGTGCTGGAACTGATCAAGGATCCGCTGACGCATATGGTGCGCAATAGCGGCGATCATGGCTTGGAAAAGCCCGCTGATCGTCGCGCGGCGGGCAAGCCCGAAACGGGGCGCATTCTGTTGAATGCCTATCATCAGGGCGGGCATATCATCATTGAAATAGGTGATGATGGTCGCGGCCTGCCGGTGGATAGGATTCGCGCCAAGGTGCTGGCCCAAGGCCTCGCGACCGAGGCTGAATTGGCGCAAATGAGCGAACATGATGTGCTGCGCTTCATTTTCCGCCCGGGTTTTTCGACAGCGCAGCAAATCACCTCTGTCTCCGGCCGCGGGGTTGGGATGGATGTGGTCAAGACCAACATCGAACGCATCGGCGGCACGATCGAATTGCGCTCAAAGGAAGGGCGCGGCACCACCTTCACCATCAAGATCCCGCTGACACTCGCCATTGTCTCCGCACTGATCGTGCAGGCGGGTGGTGAACGCTTCGCCATTCCGCAGATCGGTGTGGTGGAATTGGTGCGCGTGGGCGATGAGCATGAAGGCAATACGCGCATTGAGATGATCAAGGATGCGCCGGTGCTGCGCCTGCGTGATCGCCTGCTGCCCTTGGTGTCGCTGTCTTCCTTGTTGCGGCTGGCTGAGGCGCCGGTTGGGGGTCTCAAGGGTTATGTTGTGGTGATGCAGGTGGGCGCCAATGTCTTTGGCATTGTGGTGGACCGCGTCTTTGACACGGAAGAAATCGTGGTGAAGCCGGTGGCGCCGATCCTGCGTCACATCACCATGTTCAGCGGCAATACCATTCTGGGGGATGGCAGCGTCATCATGATCCTGGATCCGAATGGTGTTGCGCGCGGCGCCGGCATCACCGCCGAAGGCCGTGGGGAGGAACAGCAGGCAACGATCACCGCTGCCGGCATCCGTTCGGATTCCAGCACTTCCCTGTTGCTGTTCCGCGCCGGGGATCAGACGCCGAAGGCCGTGCCGTTTGGCCTGGTCGCGCGGCTTGAGGATATTCCGGTCGAGCGCATTGAAATGTCTGGCGGCACGCCGGTGGTGCAGTATCGCGGCCAATTGATGCCGATGGTGCCGATTGCCGGGCATTGGGAGCCCCCTGCATCGGGCCGTCAGGCGGTGCTGGTCTTCACGGAAGGCCAGCGCAGCATGGGGCTGATGGTGGATCAGATCCTTGATGTGGTCGAAGAACCTTTGGTCATTCAGCCTGGGTCGGATCGGCTTGGCTATCTTGGCAGTGCGGTCATTTCCGAACGCGTCACGGATGTGATTGATACGGTCTATTGGCTTTCCCATGCCGGCGGTGATTGGTTCCGCGGTGATCGGAAATCATCTTCTTTCAGCCAGAAGCCGCGCCTGCTGCTGATTGATGACAGCCCCTTCTTCCGCCATCTGGTGGTGCCAGCACTTTCCGCCGCCGGCTTTGATGTGACCGCGGTGGAAAGCCCCGCCGAAGCGCTGCGCCTGCGCGATGCCGGCGTGGAATTCGAAGCGCTGATTTCCGATATCGAAATGCCGGAAATGGATGGGCTGAGTTTTGCGCGCAATGTGCGCGCATCGGGGGCCTGGATGCGGCTGCCGCTGGTGGCCCTTTCATCCCGCGCAGAGCCTGAAGATGTCACGCGCGGGCGGGAAGCGGGCTTTACCGATTACGTCGCGAAATATGATCGGGATGCGCTGCTGTCTTCGCTGCGCGAATGCCTGAGCTCACCGATTGCCGCCTGAGGAGGAGATCATGCAAAGCATCAGCGAAACCCAGCGTTCCGGCCCTGCCATTGCCGCGCTTGCCCTGGCCGAGCGGGAGGATGAGGTATTTCTGACCCTGACTGTTGCCGGACAGACCTGCAGCATTCCCGTGCTGCTGGTGCGCGATGTGCTGGGGCCGCAGGCCATCACACCCATTCCGCTGGCGCCAGCCGAAGTGGCCGGCGGGCTCAATCTGCGCGGGCGCATCGTGACAGCGATTGATTTGCGCAAGCGCCTTGGCCTGCCCACCGCTGACAATGCCGTCAAGGCCATGAGCGTGGTGGTGGAACAGGGTGGCGAATTATACAGCCTGATCGTTGATCAGGTCGGTGAGGTCATTCCCCTGCCTTCCGCGGGCGTTTGCCCCAATCCGCCAACGCTTGATGCGCTCTGGCGCGACGTATCGCTCAGTGTCTATCGCGAAGAAGACCGGCTGATTGTCATGCTGGATGTCGCACGTCTTCTCAATATCGGATGATTGAAACCATGCAGAATCGTTCATGCCTTATCGTTGATGACAGCCCGGTGGTCAGGCGCGCCGCGCGGCGCATTGTGGAAGGCTTTGGCTTCACCGTGCGTGAAGCCAAGGATGGCGCCGAGGCGCTGGTTTCCTGCCGCAGCGAAATGCCGGAAGCCGTATTGCTGGATTGGAATATGCCGGTCATGGATGGGCTGGAATTCCTCAAGCATTGTCGCGCGGAACATGGCCCTTCCCAGCCGATTGTCGTGCTCTGCACCACGGAAGCCGGCATTGACCGCATTGTTGAAGCGCTGGCCGCTGGCGCGCAGGAATACATCATGAAGCCTTTTGATGCTGGCATCCTGCACGATAAATTCGTCCAGGCCGGCCTGCTTTCGGATGCGGCGTGAGTTTTCCAGCACCCGCCACCACGACGGAACCAGTGCGCGTGATGCTGTGCGACGACAGCGCCGTGCAGCGCGGGATCATGGCGCGCATTCTGGAAACCGATCCCGGCATCAAGATTGTCCATCGCGCCGGTGATGGTCAGGCCGCGCTGTCCGCGCTGGCAGTGACGAAGCCGCAAGTGGTCCTGCTTGATCTGGAAATGCCGGTCATGGATGGCATGACAGCGATACCGCTGATCCTGAAGCAGGCACCAGGCACCGCGATTATCGTCGCGAGTGCATTGACACAGCGCGGTGCTGCGGCGGCGATGGCGGCCTTGCGCGCGGGGGCAGTGGATTACGTGCCAAAGCCGCAAGGGTCGTTGGGGGGCGCGGCAAGTCCCGTATTCCGGGATGAATTGATTGCCAAGGTGCAAGGCTGGGCGCGCATGCGGCGCAATCCGGCGCAAAGGCTGCGCCCGCCGCCACCCGCACCGATCAGCGCGCGGCCGATCTCACGCCCCATCGGTAAGCCCATGCTGCCGCCGCGCTTGCTTGCGGTGGGCAGTTCCACCGGCGGGCCGCAAGCCTTGGCGGCCTTCTTCAAGCATCTCCGCCCGCTGCCGATTCCTGTCGCGATTGTGCAGCATATGCCGGCGGGCTTCACCACCATGCTCGCCGATCATTTGGACAAGCTTGGCATCATGCCCTGTGCCGAGGCCAAGAATGGCGAAGTGATGCAGCCTGGACGCATTTATCTTGCCCCTGGCGATCATCATCTGATCATTGAAGGCGGTGCGGGCGATACGCTCATCGCGCGGCTCGATACCGGGCCGCCGGTGAATTACTGCCGGCCCGCAGTGGACCCCATGGTGCAAAGTGCTGCGCGCATTTGTTCCGGTCGCGTATTGGCAGTGATCCTGACCGGCATGGGGCAGGATGGGCTGGAAGGCTGTCGCGGCCTTGTCACCAAGGGTGGCGCGGTTTTCGCGCAGGATGAGCCAAGTTCTGTGGTCTGGGGCATGCCGGGGGCGGTTTCGCGCGCCGGTATCGCCAGCCTGCAATCTCCGCCGGAAGTGCTGGCGGAACGGGTTCTCGAAATCTTCAAATTGCCAGGTGCAAAAACATGACCCCTGAATCCTTTCAATTTCTCACCGGTCTCGTGAAGGCACGTTCTGGCATCGTGCTGAATACGGACAAGGCCTATATGCTGGATACGCGCCTCGCGCCGATCCTGAAGCGCGAAAGGCTGGTGTCCTTGGATGCGCTGGCGGGAAGGTTGCGTAGCGCGCCTTCCCTGCCCTTGGCCACCGAAGTGGTGGAAGCGCTCACCACCAATGAAAGCTCCTTCTTTCGTGATGGCCGGCCCTTTGAGCATTTGCGCCAAGTGCTGCCAAAGCTGGCAGCTTCCCGCCCCGCGGGGCAGGCTTTGCGCGTTTGGTCGGCGGCGAGTTCGACCGGGCAGGAAGCCTATTCTGTGGCGATGATCGTCAATGAATTGGGGCCGGCATTGGGTGGGCGGCGCGTGGAAATCATCGGCACGGATCTGTCGCGTGATGTGCTGGCGCGTGCGCAGGAAGGCTTGTTTTCGCAATTTGAGGTCCAGCGCGGCTTGCCGGTGCAATTGCTGGTAAAATATTTCAAGCCTGATGCGGGGCGTTGGCGCATTTCTGATGGCCTGCGCGGCATGGTGCGCTGGCAATGTTTCAACCTGCTGGAAAGCCCCGCCATCCTGGGGCGGTTTGACATCATCTTCTGCCGCAATGTGCTGATCTATTTTGATGCGGCGACCAAGACCCAGGTGCTCGCCAATATCGCCAATCAATTGCAGCCGGATGGTTATGTCTATCTGGGTGGTGCGGAAACTGTGCTCGGCCTCACCACGCGGCTGGTGCCAAGCACGGGTGAGCGCGGCGCTTATGAATTGATGCGCAGCGCCGCCAAGGCTAGTTAAACAGCTGTCCCGCCCACCGTCAGCCCGGTCAGTTTCAGCGTCGGTTGGCCAACGCCAACCGGCACGCCCTGGCCCTGCTTGCCGCACGTGCCAATGCCGGGGTCGAGTGCCATGTCATTGGCAACCATGCTGACCTTGGTCAACGCATCCGGGCCATTGCCGATCAGTGTCGCGCCCTTCACCGGTGCGCCGATCTTGCCGTTTTCGATAAAATAGGCTTCCGAAGCGCTGAAGACAAATTTGCCGGAGGTGATATCCACCTGTCCGCCGCCGAAATTCACAGCGTAAAGCCCGCGCTTTACACTGGCCAGCACTTCTTCCGGCGTATGGGCGCCGCCCAGCATGACGGTGTTTGTCATGCGCGGCATGGGGCTATGGGCATAGCTCTGGCGCCGGCCATTGCCGGTGGGTGCGACACCCATCAGCCGGGCATTCTGCCGATCCTGCAAAAAGCCCACCAGAATGCCGTCTTCAATCAGCGTGGTACGCCCGCTTGGTGTGCCTTCATCATCCACCGTCAGGCTGCCGCGCCGATCAGGCAGCGTGCCATCATCCACCACGGTCACTCCCGGCGCCGCGATGCGCTGACCCAGCAGGCCCGCGAAGGCTGAGGTCTTTTTGCGATTATAGTCGCCTTCCAAGCCATGGCCGATCGCTTCATGCAGCAGAATGCCCGGCCAGCCGGGGCCGAGCACCACTTCCATCTCTCCGGCGGGCGCGGGCACGCTGCCAAGGTTCACCAGCGCCTGGCGCAGGGCCTCATCCACGCCCCGCTTCCAGGCATCGCTACCCAGCACACGGTCATAGGCAAAGCGCCCACCGGTGCCGAAGCTGCCGGTCTCCCGCCGATCCCCTTCCGCCACCACGACCGAGACATTGAAGCGCACCAAGGGGCGCAAATCCGCGAAACGTTGCCCATCCGGGCGCAGGATCTGCACCGCCTGCCATTCCCCGGTGATGGAGGCCATTACCTGCACCACGCGCGGGTCTCGTGCGCGGGCATAGGCGTCAATTTCCTGCAACAGCGCGGTCTTGGCGGCGAAATCCATTTGCGTGAGTGGATTGGCATCAGTGTAAAGCCGCGCATTGGTGGCGCGCGGCGCAATGTCCAAGGCGCCGCTATGGCCTTGGCGCACCGCCTTCACCGCGGCGGCCGCGCGTGCCAGCGCGGCGTCCGACAATTCCCCCGCATGAGCATAGCCGGCCGCTTCGCCCGCCACGGCGCGCAGGCCAAAGCCCCGCGTCGCGTCGTAACTCGCGGAACGGATGCGGCCATCATCAATCGAGATCGCCTCGCTTTCGCGATATTCCAGGAACAACTCGCCATCCTCACAGCCCTGCGTCGCGTCGCGCAATTGGCGTTCGGCGCCGGCGCGGTCCAGCAGCGTGAAAAACAATTCGTCAGTGATGCCGAGCGCGTTCATGGTTTCTACCTCGAAGGTCAGGCGTTCAGAGAAGCGGTTGCGCGTGGCCGGCGCAAGCCATGAATCGCGGCAAGGGCTGTCGCCAGCACCAGCACCGCAATGCTTTGGTGCAATGTGCCAAGCCAAACCGGCACCACGGCCAACAGCGTTGCGATGCCAAGCGCATATTGCAGCGCGACTGCGCCGGCCAGCGCCAGCACCGCAGCGCGCGCGAAGCCGGGCGCAAGCCGGCGCCAGGCCAAAACGCCTGCAATCACCGCCACCACCAGCACCGCTGTCGCCAAAAGCCGATGGTTGAATTGCACCGCGGCGATATTGGCGGTGAAATTCTTGAGCGCCGGCGCCAAATCCCAATAGCCTTCCGGCACCAGCCGGCCATCCATGAGCGGGAAGGTATTGTAGCTGAAGCCCGCACGAATGCCGGCCACAAAGCCGCCCGCCAGCATGGCCAGCACCGCAAGCCCCGCCGTGGCATGCACCAAGCCGCGCAGCGCGCCAGCATCAACCGGGCCGCTTCGGGCCGGGCGCAGCAGGCTCAGCGCCGTCCAGAACAACAGCCCGAACAGCACAAAGGCCAACCCCAGATGGATCACCAGCCGATAGGGCGAAACCGCTGTCCGATCCGCATCAAAGCCCGATGCCACCATGAACCAGCCAATGGCACCTTGCAGCCCCCCCAGCGCCAGCAGCAGCAAAAGCCGGGGCT
>JADCEX010000167.1 GCA_020249825.1 Roseomonas sp. | reverse complement strand
GCCAGATCATAGATGCCGCAGCCTGCATGCGTATCCAGAACGGCAAAGGGTGTCGGCTTGCGCTTGAGTGCCGAGAGCAGCGACAGCAGCAAGGCATGCTTCAGGCAATCCGCATGATTGCCGGCATGAAAGGCGTGGCGATAATTCATGCCTCACCCAAAAGCATCGCGCGCAAGCCGCGCCAGATTGTCATGTCCCATGCGCGCATAGGTCAAAGGATGTGCCTTGGCGGGGTCTTGTTCGGCTTCCACCACAAGCCAGCCTGCATAGCCCGCCGCCGCCAAGGGTTTCAGCACCGCCGGGTAATCCACGCAGCCATCGCCGGGCACGGTAAAGACACCCTGAAGCACCGCTTCCAGAAAAGGCAAATCACGCGCCTTGGCTTCCTGCAACACGGCCGCGCGGATATCCTTGCAATGCACATGCACAATGCGCGCTGCATGCTGGCGCGCTGCCAGCGTGGGATCGCCGCCGGCAAAAGTGAGGTGTCCGGTATCGAGCAAAAGCCTAACCTCCGGCCCGGTCAGCGCCATCAGCCGATCAATCTCGGCCTTTGTTTCAATCGCCGTGCCCATATGGTGGTGATAGGCAAGCCATAACCCGCGCGCCTTGATGCGCTTGGCAAATTCCGTAATGCGCGGTGCGAAAATCAGCCAATCAGCATCGGTCATGACAGGGCGCTGTGACAGCGCGACACCCCTTTCGCCATGAATGGCGCGGGCGACTTCCGCATGCACCATCACCTTGCAGCCCATCGCCGCCAAAAGGCTGATATGCGCTTCCGCTGCCGCCATTTCGGCATCCACATCGCGTTCCAGCAGACGCGAACCATACCAGCCGGACACAAGATCAAGCCCATGCCGCGCCAGGATCGGGCTGAGCACCGCAGCATCGCGCGGAAACTTATTGCCAAGCTCAAACCCCGCAAAGCCGGCCTGCTTGCCTTCAGCAAGGCAGGTCTCAAGCGGTGTGGCAGCGCCCAATTCCGGCATGTCATCATTGGTCCAGGTGAGCGGATTGATGCCAAGGCGAATACGCATGATTAGCCCCCTTCCGCCTGTTTGCGGCGCTTCACCTCATAATCCTGGCGCGCGGATTTTTGCGCGGGGGCATTTGGCGCGGCGCTGACCGGCACTTCCCACCAGGCGCCACCTTCGGCCGTGCCGCTTTCCGGGTCTGTTTCAATCACAATCACCTGCGTGCGCTTGGCGGCCAAGGCGCCGGGCAGGGCGGCTTCCAGCGCGGCGATATCGCTGACCTTGCGTGCCTCTGCGCCCAAAGCCGCAGCATGGCCAGCGAAATCAATGCGCGGTGCTGCATCGGTCAGCAGATTATTGAAGGCCACGCCGCCCGTGCCGCGTTGCAGGCGATGGATGCAGCCAAACCCGCCATTATCAAGCACAATGATCATGAGCTTCGCGCCAAGTGCGATGGAAGTCGCGATTTCGCTATTCATCATCAGATAGCTGCCATCACCTACCATGACCACGACTTCACGTTCTGGCGCCGCAAGCTTGGCGCCAAGGCCACCCGCGATTTCATAGCCCATGCAGGAATAGCCATATTCGAGATGATAGCCTGTGCCATCTTTCGCGCGCCACAGCTTGTGCAATTCGCCGGGCAGGCCGCCGGCGGCGCAGACCACCATGCCCTGGCGCGGCATGGCGCGATTGACCGCGCCGACAACCTGCGCATCGGTCGGCAGGCCAGCATTTTTGCCCTTGGGCGCGGCGGTGACGCGATCCACCACGCGCTGCCATTGCTGGATGGCGCTGTGCGCCTTGCCTTGCCAAGCTTGCGGTGCTGCCCAGGCACCAAGCGTTTTTGAGAGCGCGTCAAGCCCGCGCGCAGCATCGGCCACCAAAGACAACGCGCCGTGCTTATGCGCATCAAAGCCAGCGACATTCAGGCCAATCACGCGCGCCTTTGGAAACAGCGCACGAGACCCGGTTGAGAAATCCTGCAGCCTGGTGCCAATCGCCAGAACAACATCGGCCTTTTCGGCAAGCGCATTGGCCGCCGCCGTGCCGGTCACGCCGATGCCGCCCAAATTGCCAGGTGCATCCCAAGCAAGGCTCCCCTTGCCGGCCTGGGTTTCGGCATAAGGAATGCCGTGGCGCGCCACAAACTTCTCAAGAACCGCTTCCGCGCGCGCATATTTCACGCCGCCGCCGATGATGATGATCGGGCGTTTCGCTTGCGCAAGCATCGCGGCGGCAGCGGCAAGTTCCCGTGCATCCGGCTCTGCGGCACGCGGGCGCCAAAGGCGCTTGCGGAAGAAGGCAGCGGGCCACGTCATTGCCTCCGTCTGTACATCCTGCGGGAAGGCCAGCGTGACAGGACCGCATTCCGCGGGATCGGTCAGCACCCGCATGGCGGCGGGCAAAGCGGTCAGCAATTGCTCGGCGCGCGTGATGCGATCGAAATAGCGCGATACGGGGCGGAAGCAATCATTGGCGGAAAGCGTGGCATCGCCGAAATTTTCAATCTGCTGCAAGACTGGATCAGGGCGCCGGCTGGCAAAGACATCGCCGGGCAACAGCAAAAGCGGCAGGCGATTCGCATGCGCCACGGCGGCTGCCGTCACCATATTGGTCGCACCCGGCCCGATGGAGCTTGTACAGGCCATGATGCGCCGCCGCGCATAGGTTTTGGCATAGGCAATCGCGGCCAATGCCATGGCCTGTTCATGATGCGCGCGAAAAACCGGCAGGCTGCGGCGATGCGCTTCCAGTGCCGGCCCCAGCCCGGCGACATTGCCATGGCCGAAAATGGCCCAGACACCGCCGAAAAGCGGCAGGGCCTTGCCATCAATCTCGGTCTCCTGCGCTGCCAGGAAGCGGACCACGGCCTCAGCCGCGGTCAGAGTGAGGCTCGCCATGGAATCTCCTCGCCTGGGGGTATCGTTCTGCCTTTCTTGCGTGTTACGGTCATTGAAACCACTGCGCAAGAACCACCCAGGAAACGCCAGACCACACATGCTGACCTTCGCCCAATTCGGCGCCGGACGTATCGGCGCCATCCATGCCGCCAATCTTGCTGCGTCAGGTCGCGCCAGGCTGAAGCATGTGGTGGATATCAATGCCGAAGCGGCGGCCGCATTGGCGGGGCGTTATGGTGCGCGCGTCAGTGATACCGCAAGCGCCTTGGCCGATCCAGACGTTGGCGCGGTGATTATCGCGTCTTCCACCGATACCCATGCTGATCTGGTGATCGCCGCGGCACGACAGGGCAAGGCGATATTTTGTGAAAAGCCGATTGATCTTGCGCTGCCGCGTGTGGATGCATGCCTGGCAGAAGTCGCCAAAGCCGGCGTGCGCATGCTGGTGGGTTTCAATCGACGCTTTGATCCCTCCTTCGCGGAGTTGCATCGCCGCATCGCTGAAGGCGCGATTGGCGCGGTGGAGCAAGTGATCATCACCAGCCGCGACCCCGCGCCACCGCCGATTTCCTATGTGAAGGTCGCGGGCGGGTTGTTCCGCGATATGACCATTCATGATTTCGATATGGCGTGTTGGATGTTGGGTGAAGAACCCGATGAGGTCTTCGCCTATGGCGCCAATCTGGTGGATAAGGCGATTGGTGCCGCCGGCGATATTGATAGCGCCATGGTGCTGCTGCGCACACCAAGCGGGCGCATGGCGCATATCAACAATAGCCGCCGTGCCAGCTACGGCTATGATCAGCGTGTGGAGGTGTTTGGCAGTGGCGGGCGCTTGCTTGCCGGTAATCGCACGCCCACCACGGTGGAATTGGCCGATGGTCAGGCGGTCGCATCCGACAAGCCGCTGTATTTCTTTCTGGAACGCTATGCCGATGCCTATCGTATCGAATTGGCGGCCTTCATTGATGCCGTCTTGAACAAGACACCCATGCCGGTTGGCGCGGAAGATGGCCGCCGCGCCCTGGTTTTGGCGGAGGCAGCCAATTCGTCACTTGCCAGCGGCAAACCCGTGAGGCTGTGATGGGCACGCTGCCGAAAATCTCTCTCGCGGGGCGGCATATCCTGATCACCGGCGGCACGCAGGGCATTGGGGAGGGTTGCGCCCTGGCCGCGGCGGAAGCGGGTGCTGCTGCCATTACCATCACTGGCCGGCAGGAGGCGCGCGGCGCTGCCGTGGTGGCGAAGCTCTACGCGCTCGGCACACGCGCGCAGTTTTGTGCGGCTGATCTGGCGGATGCCGAAAGCGTTGCGCGGATCATCCCTGAAGCCGAAGCAACACTTGGCCTGGTGGATGGGCTGATCAATGCGGCGGGGCTTACGGATCGCGGCAGTATTCTGGCTACGCCAGTGGCACTTTGGGATCGGCTTTTTGCGGTGAATGCGCGCGCACCTTTTCAATTGACGCAGGCGATGGCGCAACGCTTGAACCACGCCAAACGCCCCGGCGCCATTGTGAACATCATCACCATGTCGAGCCATGGCGGGCAGCCTTTCCTGACCGCCTATGCGGCTTCCAAGGGCGCGCTTGCGACACTCACGAAGAACACCGCGCTCGGCCTCAGGCCCATGCGCATTCGCGTCAATGGCATCAATCTTGGCTGGGCGGATACGCCGGGTGAACACGTGATCCAACAGCGTGATGGCAATCCACCCGATTGGCTACCCAAGGCCGAAGCGGCGCAGCCTTTTGGGCGGCTGATCAAGCCCGCCGATGTGGCGGGGCTTGCGATTTATCTTCTGTCCGACGCGGCAGAGATGATGACCGGCGCCTTGGTGGATTTCGATCAGAATGTCATGGGGGCCTATACGTGAACCCCGCCGAATTGCAGCGCCGCCTTGCGCACTTGGCGCCCATTGCGCGGGATGCCGCCGCACTTGCCGCGCGGCTGCGCCATGAAGGCAAGGGCGCGGCGCAATTGAAGGGCGCGCAGGACTTCCTGACCGAAGCCGATGGCGCCACAGAGGATTTCATTCGCACTGAACTCGCGCGGCTTTTCCCGGATGAGGCGATCCTGGGTGAGGAAGGCGGCGGCGTTGTGCCCGCTTTCGGCCCGCTTTGGATCATTGATCCCATTGATGGAACCTCCAATTTCGCGCGTGGAGGGGATCGCTGGTGTGTCTCAATCGGCCTTGCCTTCGATGGCCGCGCGGTGCTGGGTGCCATTGCCCGCCATGCGCCGCAGGAGCTTATCCTCGGCGCGCAGGGCTGCGGTGCCACGCTGAATGGTTCGCCGATACAGGCAGCAGCCACTCATGATCTTGGGCGTGCGACGATTGAACTCGGCTGGTCGCTGCGTCGGCCTATTGCGGAATATGTCGTGCTCGCCGGGCGCGTGATGGCAAGCGGTGCTGGCATGCGCTGCGGCGGTTCTGGTACGCTTGGCCTGGTGGAAACCGCGATCGGGCGGCTCGATGGCTATATGGAATTGCACATCAATGCCTGGGATGCTTGCGCCGCACTCGCCATCGCGCGCGAAGCCGGTTGCTGGACGAATGCATTCGACAGCGGCGATTGGCTGGCGAACGGCAATCCCATCTGCTTTGCGGCGCCCGCTTTGGGGCCAGGGTTGATGCGTTTAATGTCACCATGACTGGGGACAAGAAGCCCGCTTTCGTATCCTTGGTAACCAGGCCGGCGCTTTGAGGTGTTCATATGAGTCATCGGGATTGCGGTACTCGCCTTCAGCTTTGTCCATGCCGTGACTGCTGTTTCCGCCGTGATCTTCCTTGTCTCGGCCCGCCATAACCTTGCCACCGTCTATATTTTCGGCCGTGTGGAAGCGGGCGAAATGACGCTTGCCATCGCCTATTCCACCGTGCTGATCCTGATCATGCTGGTGGCGGTATTTGGGATCAAAAACGCGTGGGACGCGCAGAGATCGCGCGCCCGGGTGCTGCGCCTGCAAGTGCGCGAAGATATCCGCGATTTGCAGAAGCGCCCTGGCTTGACGGTGGTTTATGTCACGCATGACCAGCAGGAAGCTCTTGCGGTTTCAGACCTTGTCTGCGTGATGCGCGCCGGCAAGATCGCGCAAATGGGCACGCCGCGGGAAGTTTATGACGAACCCGCTGATGCCTTCATCGCCGATTTCATGGGTGAGGCGAATGTGCTGGCAGGCGAGGTGCTTGGCCCCGGGCGTATCTTGCTGGCAGGTGTTGCGCTTGAAACCAGGCTTCGCCCCCAGCCACCCGGCGCGGCCTTGCTTGCGATCCGGCCGGAAGCTGTCTCTCTCCATCGGGAAGGGGAGGGGCTGGCCGGCCAGATCAAGCGCGCGGCGTTTTTGGGCCAGACACATGAATATGAAGTGGCGACACCAGCCGGGCAGATATTCATCGTCGCGCCAGCGGGGGCGCCTGTTTTCGCGCCAGGGGAGGAGGTGCGGTGCCGGGTGGAAAGGGCTATCGCGCTCAGGCAGGTCGGGGAATAGCGGATACGACCCCCGTGACGCAGTGATCGAAGGTTATTTCAAACATATCAATATCCTGATCCTGGCTGAAATGGCCGAGCTTTCCTGCGGCGCGCCTGTGGGGGCATCGGCGCCCCTGAAATGCGCCCGATTGGCCCAGGGGCACCTTTCGGGCAGGGCTGCCCCTGAAGGGCGAGGCGGGCGCTTTGCCATCCTGTCTGGGGGAAGGGGCTGCTCGGCACGCGTGATAATTCTGCCACAGTAGGGGGCGGATACGACACTTCGGGGCTAGATGAACTATTCAAGACTAGCGTAGAAGCCGAAACATCTTCAAACCATAAAGGACATTATTGGCTCGATTCCGCTTGCGTAATCGCGGCCTTGAAACCGAGACGAGGAAAGAACATGAGCTTGAAAAAAACCCTTCTGGCCGCTGCGGCGGTGGTAGCGCTGCCGGCTCTGGCGCAGGCCCAGCCGATCAGCGGGCTGTATCTTGGTGCAGGTATCGGTGGGAACTACCTTGCTGAGACCGACATCACAGGTTCCTCGGCTACCGACAGAACTAATTTGACCGCCTTGCTCGGCAACAACATTTCCGGCGATTTTTCCTGGGGTTATGTCGGTGTTCTGAGCCTGGGCTGGGGGTTTGGCAACGGTCTCCGCGCTGAAATTGAAGGCAACTACCGCCAGAACGATGTTTCTTCTCTGAGGGCGACTCCAACCTTGAGTGGGGTGACGGGCACAGCCAAAAGCTATGGTGCCATGTTGAATCTTCTCTATGATATCAACGTGAATGGTGCGCTTGGCGGCATCACTCCCTATATCGGCGGTGGTGTTGGTTACATTTGGCATGATTATGAAGATGTCGGAACGAATTCGGGCGGCGTCAAGAATGTGCTGAATGGTGATAACGGTGCTTTCGGCGGCCAGGCGATTTTGGGGCTTTCGCTGCCCATTTCATCCGTGCCTGGTTTGGCTGTGACCGCTGAGTATCGCTTCATGATGACGGCTGGTCATGAAATTGACTCCAACAGCGCGGGTAGCCGCACGAAAGCTGACGTGGACAACGTGAACCACTCCCTCCTCGTTGGCCTGCGCTACGCCTTCAACGCCGCACCGGCGGTTGCCGCCGCCGCGCCTGTCGCTGCGGCCCGCACCTTCCTGGGCTTCTTTGACTGGAGCAAGGCTGACCTGACCGATCGCGCCCGCCAGATCATTGGCGAAGCCGCATC
>JADCEX010000166.1 GCA_020249825.1 Roseomonas sp. | reverse complement strand
TGGGCGGCGCCGCCTGCCTTTCCGTGCTGACCGATGCGCCCTGGTTCCAAGGCGCCGTGGAGCATCTGGAAGCCGCCCGCGCCGCCTGTTCGCTGCCGGTGCTGCGCAAGGATTTCATGATCCATCCCTGGCAAGTGTTTGAAGCCCGCGCCATGGGCGCCGATTGCATTCTGTTGATCATGGCAGCGCTGACGGATGCGCAGGCGAGCGAATTGGAAGATATCGCCCGATCACTCGATATGTCCGTTTTGGCCGAAGTACATGACCGGCGCGAATTGGACCGCGCCCTTGGCCTTGAGACGCGGCTTATCGGCATTAATAACCGTGACCTACGGAGCTTGGAGACGGACCTTGCGACCAGCGAAGCGCTTGCACCGCTGGTGCCGGCGGATCGCCTTCCGGTCGCCGAAAGCGGCATTCGCACCCCCGATGATGTGCGGCGCATGGCCGCTGCCGGCGCGCGCTGCATTCTGGTGGGCGAACACCTCATGCGGCAGGCGGATGTGGCTGCCGCCGCGCGCGCATTGGTGGACGTGTCCTGACCGAGCAGCGCCTCACGCATTTTGACGCTGCCGGGCGTGCGGCCATGGTGGATGTCTCGCCCAAGGCCGAGACAGCGCGCACCGCAACCGCCCGCGGGCGCATTGTGATGGCGCCAGCAACGCTTGCGCTGATCCGTGAAGGCCGCGCCGGTAAGGGCGATGTGCTGGGTGTGGCACGGCTTGCCGGCATCATGGCGGCCAAGCGCACTTCGGATTTGATTCCGCTATGTCATCCGCTGATGATCTCCAAAGTTTCGGTTGATCTGGAACCGGAAGGCGATGACGCCATCATGATCGAAGCCACCGTCAGCCTGACCGGCAAAACCGGCGTTGAGATGGAAGCCCTGACGGCAGTCAGCATCGCCGCACTCACGGTATATGACATGGTGAAGGCCGCCGATCGCGGCATGCGGATTGAGGACATCCGCCTGGTGCATAAGGCCGGCGGCAAATCGGGCGAGTTCATCGGTGGCTGAGAAGGGCGGCTTGCTGCCGGTTGAAGAAGCCCGCGCGCGCATCCTGGCCGCGCTGACGCCAACCGCTGCCGAAACGCTTGCGCTGCCCGAAGCAGCCGGGCGCGTGCTGGCGCGGCCCGTGCTCGCGCGCCTGACGCAGCCGCCCGCGGATGTTTCCGCCATGGATGGTTATGCCTTGCGTGCGGCGGATGGCGGTTTGGGCGCAAGGCTTGCCGTGATTGGCGCGGCGCCGGCGGGGCATCCTTTTGTTGGATCAGTTGGTGCTGGTCAGGCCGTGCGGATTTTCACCGGCGGCTTCCTGCCCGCAGGGGCTGATTCGATCCTGTTGCAGGAAGATGCCGACGCCGCCGATGGCGCTGTGCTGGTCAAGGAAAGCGTCACGCCAGGGCGCTGGGTGAGGAAGCGCGGCCTGGATTTCGCCGAAGGGGAGGCGCTGCTGGCTGCTGGCCGGCGCCTGACGGCGCGCGATATCGGCCTTGCGGCGGCCAGCAATAACCCTTGGCTTGCCGTGCATCGGCGCCCGCGCATCAGCATTCTGGCAACGGGAGATGAAATCGCCCTGCCCGGAGACCCCATCCCGCCCGGCGGCATTGTCAGTTCCAATGCCCATGCTTTGGCCGCTTTGATCCGCGCTGGCGGGGGCGAGCCCATTGTGCTGCCCATCGCCCCCGATGATGCCAGCGCCATCGCCGATATCGCTGCCTCTGCCAATGGCTATGATCTGCTGGTGACCACCGGCGGCGCCAGCGTGGGTGAGCATGATCTGATCCAAAAGGCGCTGGGCGGCGAAGGTTTTGAACTCGGCTTCTGGAAAATCGCCATGCGGCCCGGCAAGCCCTTGATCTGGGGGCGGTTGGGGCGCGTGCCGGTCTTGGGGCTGCCGGGCAATCCGGTCTCGGCGCTGGTCTGCGCCATTATTTTTCTGCTGCCGGCTTTGGCGCGGCTATCCGGTCTGCCTGGTGCCCCCACGCCAAGCCGGCGCGTGATCTGCGCCACAGCCTTGGCGGAAAATGACCGCCGCGCCGATTTCCTGCGCGCGAGCCTTGAGGCAGATGCGGATGGCCGCATCACGGTGCGGCCCTTCCCGGTGCAGGATAGTTCGATGCTGGCCACATTGGCGCGCGCCGAAGCTTTGGTGCTCCGCGCGCCCTTCGCGCCCGCCTTGCCGGCGGGGGCGGAGGTTGAGGCGATTATGCTGGGCGAATTGGGGGTTTGATCCGGCGCTATTCTGCCCGGATGCCCAATTGCCGGATCAGCGGGCCGAATTCGCCCCAAAGCTTCCGCATATGTTGCAGCATGGCCTCGGGCCCCATCGGGTCAACATCGAAGCCCACTGCCTCATAGCGCTGGCGCACTTCCGGCACCGCCATACCGTCGCGGATTTCGGTATAGAGGCGATCAATGATCGGGCGTGGCGTGCCCGCTGGCACCATCAGCCCATTCCAGCCGCCGACATCATAATCCGCCGGCCCACCCACGGCGGCGACAGGCGGAATGCCCGGCACCTGGGCCGAGGGCTTGCCAGTGCTAAGCCCAAGCGCCTTCAACTGCCCATCGCGCACCAGCCGCCCTGCGGCGGCGGGCGTGTCAAAGCCGAAATTCACCTGACCGCCAAGTAGCGCCGCCAGCGCCGGCCCGCTGCCCTGGAAGGGCACATGCAGCGCATCCAGCCCCGCCTTCGCCAGGAATAGCGCACACACCAGATGCTGCGCGCCACCAATCCCTGAGGAATTATAGCTGTATTTGCCGGGATTGGCCTTCACCAGCGCCATGAAGCTCCGCAAATCCTGCGCCGGGAAATCGGGCTTCACCAGCAGCATGAAGGGCGCGATGCCGAAAATTACCACCGGCGCCAATTCGCGTTCCACATCATAAGGGGTGCGCTGCACCAAGGGGCTGAAGGAGATTGGCCCGATCGAGGCAGAGAGGATCACATTGCCATCTGGCGGCGCCTTCGCCACCAGATCCGTGCCGATCTGCCCGCCCGCGCCGGGGCGGTTTTCCGGCACCACCACCTGGCCGAGGCGTTCCGACAGGCGCTGCCCCGCAAGCCGCCCGACCACATCTGTCGCTTGGCCCGGCGGCCAGGGGATCACCATGCGTATCTGTCGGCTGGGCCAGGGCGCCTGCGCGGCGGCCGGGCTGGTGACGCCGCGCAAAATGGCTGGCGCGGCGAGGGGTGAGAGCGCGGTCAGTGCAAGCAGCTTGCGACGGTTTTGCATGGAAACCTCCCTTGCATCATCGGGGACATCACACCCCTTATCGTTGGAAAAGAGCATGGCGCATTGCGTGGCACCTGGCAAAGCCTGATCACTGGCGCTTGCCCGGTGCTGCGCTGTCCTATTGGATTGGTGCTGGAGCCTTCTGCAAATCACCTTGCTCAGCAATAGGGGAGCATAAGCATGCAGCTGAAACGTCGCACCGCGCTTGTCGCTGGCTTTCTCGCGGCACCTGTCATTGCCCGCGCGCAGTCGCGCAGCCTGACGCTGGTGGTGCCCTTTGCCCCCGGCGGCACCACCGATATCGGCGCACGGCTGATTGCGCCGCGCCTTGCCGCGCATCTCGGCCAGAATGTTGTTGTCGAAAATCGCGCCGGTGCCGGCAGTGCGACAGGCGCGGAACACGCGCGACGACAAGCACCCGATGGGCAGACGGTCCTGATTGCGGCGGCGGCGACGCTGGCGGTCAATCCCGCGCTGTTTCCCGACACACCCTATGACCCGATCCGCGACTTCGCGCCGATTGCGCTTCTGGGCGTGACCGGCTTCGTGCTGGTGGTGCCGGCGGCATCGGGCATTACTGATCTTGCCGGGCTTATCGCCAAACTCCGCGCCGAACCGGGAAAGCATAATTACGCCTCCGCCGGGGTTGGTTCCATGCCGCATCTGGCTGGCGAATGGTTCCGGCATGCGCTTGGGCTCCAGGTGGAACATGTCGCCTATCGTGGTGGCGGGCCCGCCATGCAGGCGATGCTCTCGGGCGAGGTCACCTTCATGTTGGAATCCGTGCCGACCGTTGCGGGCGCCATCGCGGATGGTCGGCTGCGCGCCCTGGCGCGCGCCAGCCTGCGCCCCACCGGTCCCTTTGCCGCGCTGCCCACGATCGCCGATCAGGCAGTGCTTGCTTTCGATGCGGAAACCTGGATCCTGGCCGCCGCCCCTGCCGGCACAGCGCCCGCAACGCTCTCGCGCTTGAACGCTGCCTTCAATGCAGCTCTGGCGGAAGCGGAATTGGCGCAGCGCCTGGCCGAGATCGGCACGATTGCCGTGGCCGATAGCACACCAGCCAGCGCCGCGCAGTTCGTGGCGCGGGAATTGGACCGGTGGAAGAACGTGATCAGCCAAACGGGCGTGAAGATCGAACGGCGCTGAGATAGCGTCATGACGGATCTTTGGTGATAGACCAGATCAGGTACAAACCACGTCAAACGTCAATGACTATCCGCGCCACTGCACAATCTTTTCAGCCAAGAACAGTGTCGCGACGACACTACCAACAAAGATCAGCAGGTGATTGCGGATGGCATCCCGCTTGGGGACCATATCAACGGGCTGCGCAGGCAGCGCCGCCGCTTCCGCCTCCGCGGTTTCTGCCGCAACCTCGGCCGGTGTCAGTGCGGGGCCAAGGTAGCGGAAACGCCGCGCTGCCTCAGCTGGCGCCAGGGCGCTGCCATCCCAGGAAAGCCATTGCCGTACAGCGGGATTCCAGCCAAGCGGCAGCGGCGCCTGCCCGCCATCATCCAAACGCGCCAGCCAATGCCATGGCCGCGTAGCATCCGCGGGCTCTCCGGGTCGGGTGGCATCGGGCCAAGCATTCATGGTGTTTCCCCTTGCTATTGGCGAAAATGATTCCCGATACTGCGGCGGGATGCAATCATCCTCGCTGCCTTGCCCCCTGCCAGCCCAAGCCGCAGACTGATCCAGGAAGGAAACGCCATGAATCAGGATGCACGGGCGCGAAACCCGCTTTTCGGCCCGAATAAGTTCAAACTTGGTATTTTCAGTGCCAATTGCGATGGCGGCCTGACCATGAGCCGCGCACCGGAACGCTGGAAGGCCGATTGGGATGATATCGCCGCCATGTCGCAAATCGCTGATGCAGCAGGCATTGAATTCATTCTGCCGGTCGCGAAATGGCGGGGCTATCAGGGCGATGCGAACATCTATGGCCGATCCCTTGAAACCCTGACCCATGGCGCGGCCCTAGCCGCGATTACAAAACGCATCGCGATCTTTTCCACGGTGCATGTGCCGATCGTGACCCCCGCCTTTGGCGCCAAGGCGATTGCAACCATTGATCACGTGAGCCATGGGCGCGCGGGGCTCAATATCGTCTGCGGCTGGAACCAGGCGGAATTTGACCTGCATGGCGTCACGATCCAGCAGGATAAGCGCTACCAACACGGCCTGGAATGGTTTCGCATCTGGTCCAAAATGCTGGCAGGCGGGCCGGAATTTGATTGGGACGGCGAATTCTTCAAGCTCAGGAATTGCCATACCAATCCGGTATCCGTGCAGCGCCCCTGGCCGCCTGTCATGTCGGCGGGGTTTTCGCCGGCGGGGCGGGATTTTGCCTCTCAAGCCGCTGACGTGCTTTTCCTGAATGTGACGGAATTGGACCAGGTGGCGGCACTGCTCGAAGATGTGCGCCAGCATATGGCGCGCCATCAGCGCCAGATCGGCGTTTTCACCATGGGCCATGTTGTCTGCCGCCCAACGCGACAGGAGGCCGAGGATTTCTTCCACTATTTCGCCGAAGAAATGGCGGATACCGCAGGTCAGGCCTATTATCGGAGCAATCGCGGCGCCACGGTGGGTACGCCAGGGCAGCAGATCGCGCGACCTTTCGAAAACCGCTTCACCCGCGAAGGCCGCTTCAAATTCGATGGCGCCTATCCCGGTTCCTACCCCTTTGTCGGCACGCCTGATGATATCGCCGATGAAATGGCGCGCATGAGTGCGACAGGGCTTGCCGGCTGCACCATCGCCTTCCTCGATTACCTCAAGGAAATTCCCTATTTCGTGCAGGAAGTGCTGCCACGGCTGGAACGGCTTGGGTTACGCCAGCCAGGATAGGCTTGGGCCTTGCGGCAGCCCGGTTTTCACGCCCAAACTGAGCCGCTCAACGGAGGCTCAAGACAATGGCGCAAATCACCCGTCGTGCGGCGCTTGGCGCTTCAGCATTGCTTGCCATGCCGGCCTTGGCGCAGCCGCGCTTCCCTGAACGGCCCATTCGGCTGATCATTCCCTGGGCGGCCGGCGGGCCGGCGGATATCGGCTTTCGGATCATGGCGGATCACGCTTCACGCAGCCTGGGCCAGCCGGTGGTGGTGGAAAATCGCGGCGGGGCTTCCGGCATTCTGGGCGCCATGGCGCTGCAGGAAGCGCGCCCCGATGGCCATACGATTTCGCAAATGCATGTCGGCGTGGTGCGGCAAATGCTGCTGAACCCGCGCCCGCCCTATGATCCGATCAATGATCTGACCTATATCCTGCAAATCACCGGCTTCGTCATGGGGCTTGTGGTGCGCGCCGATTCCCCCTGGCAGAGCCTTGAACAATTGTTGGCCCATGCGCGCGCCAATCCGGGCAAGCTCAATTTCGGCACGCTTGGCATAGGCTCCACGCAGCATCTGGTGGTGGAACGCATCGGCTTTCAACGCGGCTTGAGCTGGACCCATGTGCCCTATCGCGGCACGTCGGACACGCTGCGCGCGCTGCTGGGTGGCGAGATTGATTTCGCGTCAGAAGCATCCGGCTGGGCGCCGATGGTGGAAGCGGGACAATTGCGCCTGCTCGCGATTTATACCTCAGCGCGCGCCAAGCGTTTTCCGCAGGTGGCGACGCTGAAGGAACAGGGCCTGGATATTGTTGTGGATAGCCCGGGCGGGCTGATCGGCCCGCGTGGGATGGACCCAGGCGTAGTGCGCGTATTGGCAGAAGCCTTCACCGCCGCCGCGCAAGACCCCGCGCATCTGCAATTCCTGGAACGCGTCAATCAGCCACTGATCCTGCTGGATGGTCCGGCCTATCGAGAGGCGATGCGCCAAACCATGGATGACGAACGCGCGCTGTTGCGGCGGCTTAATCTCGCCCCTGCCTAAACAGCCGCGCTATGGCGCGTTGCCGCAGGCGCCAGATAGGCATCGAAACACGCGGCCAAATGGCGGAGGAAACGGGCGCCCTTTTCGGTCATGGCCAAGCGCCCAGCGCCTTCCACCACCAGGCCATCAGCGATCAGCGCCGCAAGCTTCGGGCGCGCGCTTGCCAGGATTTCGGGCGGCACCAGCGCCAAATCCAGTGCCTGATCGCACATGATGCGTTCAATGATGCGGGCACGGATCAAATCCTCAGAAGTAAAGCCGCGCCCGCGCGCAATCGGCAGCCGCCCTGCTTCCACCGCCGCCAGCCAGCCACGCTCATCCGCGTTATTCTGGAAAAATCCCGCGCGGCAGCGGCCAATCGCGGAAGCGCCAAGGCCGAGCAAGACCGGCGCATCATCCGTGGTATAGCCTTGGAAATTGCGGCGTAGCCTGCCGGAAGCCGCCGCGCGCGCCATGGCATCTGCGGGCCGCGCGAAATGATCCAAGCCAATCGCGACATAACCCGCATCTGTCAGCACGCGCGCCGCCGCATCCGCCTGCGCCATGCGCAAGGGCGCATCCGGCAAATCCTCAAGCCTGATGGCCTTTTGGTGCGATTTCATCCAGGGCACATGCGCATAGCCAAATACCGCAACCCGATCCGCACCATTTCCGGCGGCGAAACGGGCCGAGGCTTCAACCTCCGCCACGCCCTGCCCCGGCAGGCCATAAATCAAATCCATATTGATCCCGCCAATACCGGCGGCACGCAGCCTTTCGACCGCAATGGCGACTTGTTCGGCGGGCTGCACGCGCCCAATCAGGCGCTGCACCTTGGGCGAGATATCCTGCACGCCAAGGCTCGCGCGCGTCAGGCCCATGCCGGCCAGCGCATCAATCATGCGCGTATCCAGCGTGCGCGGATCAAGCTCGGCGGCGATTTCAGCGCCGGACTGAAAAGGGAAATGCTGACGCAAAGCGGTGCCGAGCGCGATCAACCCCGCCGGCCCCAAAGCGGTTGGCGTGCCGCCGCCCAAATGCAGCGCAGCCACGCCGCCATGCGCAGGCAGCACCGCGCCCAAAAGCCGCGCTTCTTCCGCCAAAGCTGCGCCATACCGCGCAATGCGCGCGGCAGAACGTGTCACCGCCGTATGGCAGCCGCAATACCAGCAGAGTGAGGCGCAGAACGGCACATGAACGTAAAGCGAAAGCGCATCATCCGGCCTGATTTCGCCCAGCCATACGCGCAGCCGCGCCTCATCCAGCGGTGCAAAATGCGGCGCGGTCGGGTAGCTGGTGTAGCGCGGCAGATTGGCGCTGGCATAGGCGAGCAGGCCGGAATCCGGCGCTTGGGCGGCTTGGGTCATGCCGCATAAAAAAGCCCGGACCATCGGCCCGGGCTTTGCGGTGGCGCAAAAGCGCTGTTCAGATCAGCGCGGCAGCCGCCCGAATTGCCCCGAACCGGGGGTAGAAGCCGCACGGCGGCGCGATTCCTGCCCGCCACCACCACCGGAGGCCCGACGGGGCCGCTGCTGCTGTTGCTGCCGCGGCTTTGGTGCGGCGCGCTGCGGGCGGGGCTGACGCGGCGGGCGGGCCGGGGCGGCTTCCTCGGACTCTCCCGACCGGCGATCTTCCGCCGGGATCTGCGTGCGGATCAGTTTTTCAATCGCGCGCAGCTTGTCACGGTCTTCGCCAGAGCAAAGCGCAATCGCAATGCCAGCCGCGCCGGCGCGCGCGGTGCGACCGATGCGATGCACATAGGTTTCCGGCACTTCCGGCAAATCAAACTGGATGACATGCGTCACGCCATCCACATCAATGCCGCGCGCGGCGATATCGGTCGCGACCAGGACCGGCGCGCGCCCATCGCGAAACGCTGCCAAGGCAGCTTCACGGGCATTCTGGGATTTATTGCCATGGATCGCATTGGCGCTGATGCCATCCTGGTCCAGCTGATTAACAATGCGATCCGCGCCATGCTTGGTGCGGCTGAAAATCAGCGCGCGGCCAACGCCTTCCGCACGCAGCAATTCCGCCAGCACGCGGCGCTTGTCCTGCCGATTGGCGTGAATGACGCGCTGCGCCACTTTCTCGGCCGTGGTCGCCACCGGCGCCACCGCCACGCGCACGGGCGATTTCAGCATTTCATCCGCCAGGCGGTTGATTTCCGCCGGCATGGTGGCACTGAAAAACAGCGTTTGGCGTTCCGCCGGCACGGCGCGGATAAGCCGACGAATGGCCGGCAGGAAGCCCTTATCGAGCATCTGATCCGCCTCATCCAATACCAGCGTGCTGACATGATCGAGCCGCGCAGAGCCCTGTTCCAAATGGTCCTGCAAGCGCCCAGGCGTTGCCACCAGCACATCAATGCCGCGCCCGAGCGCCTGGCGCTGGCCGCCAAAGCCAACGCCGCCGAAAATCGTCGCGATGGAAAAGCCAAGATGCTTGCCATAGGCGCGGAAGCTTTCGGCGATTTGCGTCGCCAATTCGCGCGTTGGGCTCAGCACCAGCACGCGGCAGCCACCGCGCGGCGGGCGACCCTTCAACAAGGCAAGCTTATGCAGCAAGGGCAGCGCAAAGGCCGCCGTCTTGCCGGTGCCGGTCTGGGCGATGCCCAAAAGGTCACGCCCTTCCAGCACCGCCGGAATCGCCTGGGCCTGGATGGGGGTTGGGGATTTGTAGCCCTCATCCTTCAAAGCCTGAAGGATAAGCGGGTTGAGGCGCAGAGCCTCGAAATGTTCGGTCACGATTGATCCTAAATCAGCCGCGCACAGCCTTCCGGGCCAAGCGCGGCTTGGGGCAGAAAGCCCCGCGGGATTGGGACCGTCCTAAGTGGGAAAGGCGCTCTGGCTGGCCCGGAACCACGGCCCGCTTAGGGTTTGCGGGGGGTCCGATCACGCAGCCGCCAGGGCGCGCGGCGCGCTGAGATGCGCGCTGACGCTATGCATATGGGCGCCCTTCAGGGCGAAAGCAAGGCGCCCCCTTGTTTCCTGTCAGGCCGACATCTGAATCGGCGGTTCCACATCCGGCGGCAGCGGGCAGACATAGGGCGTCGCTGCCGTGCGCTTCTGGTGATCCGCCTTGGCGGCGGCGAGGATTTCCGGATTGGCGATGGCATCCACCGCCGTGCCGGCCATGATCTTTGCCACATGCACCAGGCCCTTATGCGCAATGCCGGATTTGCCCTGCGCCGTGAGCTGCCAGGAATGGCCCGGCGTGCCGATGGCGCAGGTGGCGCCGCGCGCCTGCACGGTCGGCACCGCCCAGGAAACATCGCCAACATCGGTGGACCCCACACCGCCGAAGCCCTTGTTTTCCAGCGGGACGATCTTGTCACACAGCGGCAAATCCATCTCGGCCTGCAAACCATGGCGGCGGAAGGCCGAGACAATATCTTCAGGCTTCAGCGTCGCCTGGATTTCGCGCGCATAGCGGCGATCTTCCTCATCGAATTGCGGCGGGCCGAGGCGCTGGAAATTATCGAACATCGCCTTTTCCAAAGGCGTATTGCCCATGAGATTCGAAACCGCGCTGACCACCTTGGTAGAGACACTGGTTTCCGTCATCAGCGCCGCGCCATCGGCGATCTTGCGCACGCGGGCGACCAGGCCGTTCAGTTCCACCAAATCCCGCGCGCGTATCAGATAGCGCACCTTGGCCGGACCTTGCACCACATTGGGCGCAAGGCCGCCGGCATCCAGATAGGCGTAATGAATGCGCGCATCGGATGGCATGTGTTCGCGCA
>JADCEX010000165.1 GCA_020249825.1 Roseomonas sp. | reverse complement strand
GATTTGCTCGCGCGGTCCTTCGAAGAAACTGATGGCTATGATGAAATGGTGATCCTGCGCGATATCCGCATGGAAAGCCATTGCGAACATCATATGGTACCCATCATTGGCCGCGCGCATATCGCCTATTTGCCGCAGGGCCGGGTGGTTGGCATCAGCAAGCTTGCGCGCGTTTTGGAAGTTTATGCCAAGCGCCTGCAAATCCAAGAAAAGCTGACGGCACAGGTCGCGAATACCATCGAACAGGTGCTGAAGCCGAAGGGTGTCGCCGTGGTGATTGAAGCGGCGCATCAATGCATGACGACCCGCGGCATCCATAAGCCGGGTGTGACCATGGTGACCAGCCGCATGCTCGGCGCCTTCCGTGATGATGCCAGCACGCGGCGCGAATTCCTCGCCATTATTGGCGGCCAGCGCGCCAATGTGATTGAGGGCTAGGAGCATTTTCAAGCCAAGTGACTTCACTTGGCGGCTCGGAAAATGCGAGCATAAAGAATCTCAGCCCTCCCACGCCGAAGCGCCGCTTGACCAAGGGGCGCTTCGGCGCGCATGAGCCCTCATGCGCTTTTCCACACCCCCCAATGCGGAAGACCTGATTGAACTGGCCGAGGATGCGCTTGCCGCCATTCCGAAGCCATTGCGCGATTTGTTGCGGGGTGTCGCCATCCTGGTGGATGACATTGCGGAGGAGGAGATGCTCCGTGACTTGGGGATTGAAAACCCCTATGAGCTAACGGGGCTTTATCTTGGCGTGCCGCTGACTGAAAAAAGCAACGCCATGGTGCCGGAAGAACCGGACCGCATTCTGCTGTTCCGCGAACCCATCCTGCTGGAATGGATCGAAACCGGCGAAGACCTGTTCCGCCTGGTGCGCAACGTGCTGATCCACGAAATCGGCCATCATTTCGGCTTTTCGGATGAGGACATCGAAAGGCTGGAAGGCGGGGAGTAGCCCAGGGGCGCCGGGGCCGACGCCCCCCCTGTTTCAACCAGCCCCGATCCATCCTAAATAAAAGTTCATGTCCATCACCTTCACCCTGAATGGCGCCATGCGGGCGCTCCCGGCCGAAACGCCCCCGGCCATGACCTTGCTGGATTGGCTGCGTGCAGCGGGGCTGACCGGCACCAAGGAAGGCTGTGCGGAGGGGGATTGCGGCGCCTGCACCGTGGTGATTGAGGGGCCCCGTGGCGCCCGCGCCCCCGTCAATGCCTGCCTGATGACACTCGGTCAGGCACATGGCCTGGCGCTCCGGAGTGTGGAGGGGCTTTCCGCCCCCGATGGTGCGCCGCATCCCGTCCAGGCCGCAATGCTGGCCGCCGAGGCCACGCAATGCGGCTTTTGCACGCCGGGCATTGTCATGTCGCTTTACGCCCATGCGCACATGGGCGGTGACGCGCATGAGGCTTTGGCGGGAAACCTCTGCCGTTGCACCGGCTATCGGCCAATTTTGGATGCGGTGGCGGCCCTGCCGGTGGCGGAAGATACTGTGCCGCTATGCCCCGCGACTGATGTCACCGCCCTTGGCCCGCCAGAACATCGCTTCTTCCTGCCGCGCAGCCTGGATGAGGCGCTTGCGCTCCGGCGCGAACACCCAGGCGCATGGATTTTGGCGGGCGGGACGGATTTGGGCCTGCGGTTTTCGGAGCATCGCGACAACCCCGCTGCCATCATCTGCCTGCGCGATGTTGCGGAATTGCGCGGGATCAGCGCGGGGCCAGAGGGGCTTTCGGTTGGCGCCGCCGAACCCCATGCCGCGCTGCTTGATCTGATCGCGGATGATGCGGATTTCGCGGCTTTTGCCGGGCTGCTGCGGCGCCTCGGCTCTCGCCAAATCCGCGCGCTTGGCACGCTTGGTGGGAACCTCGGCACTGCAAGCCCGATTGGCGATGCGCTACCGCCCTTGTTGGCGCTTGGCGCGCGAGTGACGCTCGCGGGGCCTGATAGCACGCGCGATGTCGCGGTTGAGGATTTCCTGCTCGGCTATCGGCGCAATGCGCTGAGTGAGCACGAAGTGATTGCGCGCATCTTCATCCCAAGGCCTGCGCCGGGCGCGATTTTCGCCGCCGAAAAACTCTCCCGCCGGCATGATCAGGATATCAGCGCGGTTGGGCTTTCTATGCTGCTGGAGCGTGATGGTGACGTGATTACCCGCGCGCGCATCGCCCATGGCGGCTGCGGGCCAATGGCGGCACGCGCACCGGAAACCGAAGCTCTGCTGCAAGGCGCGCCCTTTACCGAAGCGCAAGCCCGCGCGGCCGGTGAGGCTTTGGCGCGCGCCATCACACCGATGGATGATTTACGCGGTAGCGCCGAATATCGCCGCGTGGCCGCGCGCAATCTTTTGCTTAGGCTTTATTGGCGTGTGTCGAAGCCCGAGGCAGCGGCGGAAATCATGACGCTGCCAACGCCCCATGCGCCGCGGTTCATCGCGCCATGAATGCACCACTCGCCCAAGGGGCAGCACTCGCGCATGATTCGGCGCTCGGCCATGTGACAGGCCGCGCCCCTTTTGCGGATGATGTGCCGGAAGCGCCGGGCATGTTGCATGGCGCGCTGCTGCTC
>JADCEX010000164.1 GCA_020249825.1 Roseomonas sp. | reverse complement strand
GAGGTGTATTCAGGGTAAGCCAGTGGAATAAGATCATGCACAAGAGGGGTAAATTTCACCCCTTTGCGCTTGATGGCCGCGATCGGGCGAGGCCGATCAGCCAAGGTATGCGACACCAGCAGATAGACGCTTTGCTCCGGCGTCTTCAACGCGCGCGCCAATTCCAGCACGCCACGACCCAGCGCAAGCCTGATCATCGCTTCACGTGCAAGCCGCGCGGCCGGCTTCGCCGCATCTTCCCAGCCCGGCGCGCCCAGGCGACGCATTTCAAGCGCCAGAACAAATTCGGCCACCAGGGCGTGAGGCACCGCGCAGGCAGTGTCGAACGGGCTTCTCAAAATGAAGGTCACGCGCTCAGGGTCTTGCTTTACCCAATGCCGCGCATAGGCAAGCTCCACCCGATCGATACCAGTTGGCATGGAGCGCCAAGCCCCGATAACCAAGCGCGAGATGTCGAGGAAAACCCTCAAACGTCAACCCTTCCCGAGAGGTAGCCAGCCACGTAATAGCACAACGTACTGAAATCGGGGGTAAACTTCAATTTGCACGCAAACAAAACCCTGAGGCACGGCAGGAGAACAAGGATGAGCCGCCCGAGCAACTGTTTTCAAAGCCGTTAGGCATTTCCCAAAATTTGGATAAAGGATCACTAAAACCCTGCCCTTGCTCCTCGGGCCGCAAGATGGTCTCATTTATCGGTGCGTAAGGATCCTGGCATGTCTATTTGGAGACGCCCCGCTACCCCCGAAACCATTGAATCTCGGCTGGCCAATAGCCTGCCAGGCGCCTTTGGCATCAGAATAGTTGAGGTCGGGCCAGATTTCCTGCGCGCAGAAATGCCGGTTGACCGGCGCCATGTGCAGCCTTACGGCATTCTACATGGCGGCGCCTCGGTCGTGCTGGCTGAAACGCTCGGCAGCATCGCCACTACCCTGACCCTGCCCGAGGGCCAAAATGCGGTGGGGCTTGAGGTGAATGCCAACCATGTCTCCGCCGTGCCGGAGGGTGAAACCGTGACGGCCCTATGCCGGCCGCTCCATCTTGGCCGCCGCACCCAGGTCTGGCAGACGGAAATCCATCGACCCAATGGCAAGCTGGCCTGCGTATCGCGACTCACTACCGCGGTGCTGGACCGCAAGACCGATTAGGCGCGGCCCTCCTTCCGCGCGGAACCGGCATGGCCATGGCGCGATGCGGCAAAACAGGTCACGCTATGCTGTCTGCCACGCAATAGGCCGATGAGGTGGGGCGGAGCGGTACCACCTGCCGCACGCGCCAATTTTTGGATTGCTTTTGGAGATGTCATGACTGTGGATCATCTGATTGAACGGCCAAGCGCCGCAGCACCTGGGGTGGCGATATGAGGCCGCGCGTCGCCGTGATTGGCACGGGCGGCACCATTTCCTCCATGGGCACAGGACCGCTTGATATCCTGGATTATCTGGCCAATGGCACAGTCTTGGATGTGAATGGGCTGCTGGCGCGCATCCCCGAGGCAGCGCTGGTCGCGGATGTTGTGCCCGTGCCCTTCCGCGCCATTCCCTCCACGCAATTGGCTTGGCCGGAATGGAAGGAATTGCTCGGCCTTTGCCACAAGCTTGCGGGGGAAGACCCGAAGCTTGCCGGCATTGTCATCACCCATGGCACGGCAAGCCTGGAGGAAACCGCGTATTTCCTTTCGCTCACGCTGAAAATCGCGATCCCGGTGGTACTGGTTGGCGCGCAGCGCCCGGCCTCAGCGCTTTCCGGTGATGGGCCGATGAATATCGTCAATGCCATTCGTGTCGCGGCCGATCCCGCAGCACGCGGGCTTGGCGCCTTGGTGCTGCTGAATGACGAGATTCAGGCGGCCCGCGATGTGACGAAAACCTCGACACTCCGCATGCAAACCTTCCGCACCGCGGATTTCGGCGCACTTGGTCATGCCGATGGCGATATGATTGCATGGTACCGCAAGCCCATTCGCAAGATCGCCCCCGATACGGAATTCGATGTGCGTGGGCTGGATGCGCTGCCGCGTGTTGATATCGCCTATTGCTATGCCGGGGCGGATGGCGCGGCGATTGATGCCTTTGTTGCCGCCGGTGCCAAGGGCATTGTCACGGCAGGCTTCGCACCTGGCTATATCACGCCAGCCATGGTGAAGGCGGGTGAGGCTGCGGTCGCCGCCGGGGTGAAACTGGTGCTTTCCAGCCGCGCCGGATCGGGCCGCACCTTCCGCACGCAGCGCGGCGACAAATCCGGTTTTATCAGTGCCGATAACCTGACCCCGCAAAAGGCGCGCATCCTGCTTTCGCTCGCGCTCACGCAGGGGCTGGATAATGATGGCATCAGGCGCGTCTTCGCGACTTACTGAAGATGGTGTCACGCCAAGCCGCTGCCCCCGAACGCGCCTGGGTGCGTTTACCATCCGGGCGGCGGCTTGATCTGCTTTCCCCCACCCCCTTTGATTGGACGGATGAGGATCTTGCCACCGGGCTTGCGCGCACCTTTCGCTGGGGCGGGCATTCCATCTGGCCGGAGCCTCTTTCTGTCGCGCAACACGCGCTTTTTGTGCTGCAACTCCGCCGTCAGCGCACGCGCCATTGGCTGACACCGCCTGAGGAATTGCGCGAATTGCTGCATGATGCGGATGAGGGTTTGATCAATTTTGATTGCATATCTCCGCTCAAGCCCTTTTTGGGGGAGCGTTTCGCGGCCTTGCAGGCAAGCCTTTCAGCCGCGGTGGCGCTGCGCTACCGGCTGCCGCCCTGGGGCGTGGAAGACAAGCGCGCGCACAAGGCCGCCGATATCGCGGCAGCCGCGGCCGAGGCTGTGCATGTTGCCGGTTGGACAGAGGCAGAGATGCGCGAGACGCTGGGCATCCGCGCCGCCGTTTTGGCACGCGATCCCTTGGCCGCGCGTTATGGCGGGGAGGCCTGGCGCCCCTGGCCGCCCGCAGTTTCGGCGCAGCGTTTTTTGGCGGAACTGACGCAGTTGCAGGCGAAGGCGGGTTGAAACTACTCCCGCGGAATCCCCGCCTTTTCGATCACATCGCGCCATAGCGGCACTTCGCGCGCAAT
>JADCEX010000163.1 GCA_020249825.1 Roseomonas sp. | reverse complement strand
GTCTCGTCATGGTGTCCCCTGTTCGCGGCATCAAGCCGCAGTCAGGCAGAGAATACAATTATACCAGATGTTCAGATTACCCGAGCCGCCTCTCCAACAATACTTGCTACCCTTCAAGATCGCTGTGTCTCGTTTTCAAAAATACAAAGCTGTTTGAAAGCCACTCGGCGCTGCCACCAATCACCCAGGTATCCTCCCGAAGGTCCAGCAACCGTAGCCCAGAAAGTTCGGCAGCGTCCAATATGGATTTTTGCGGCAAGAAATGCGTCTCCATGTCCTGCCCAGGAGATGCCCCAAGATAGGCTTCAGCGCTGAACCGATAGCCGAGGGCATAAACAGGCACTTGAAACATCGCGACGCCCCCAACTGACAATGCCCGGAAGGCACGCTTCAAAATCTCCAAGGAAACCGGGGGCGGGTTATGCTGCAGGACCAGGCGGGAGAACCAGAAATCAAACCCGGAGGCTGGCATAAGATTGTTGGCGTCCGCGCGGGCGAATTCCACATTTGATAGGTTGAGCTTTCTGCAATAACCTTCCGCCAGTTCCAAATGCGGCGCTGAGATGTCTATCCCTTTCACAAGCTGAAACAGCGCCGCCAACCGTATAGTCAGACGACCCACGCCGCAGCCGAATTCGACGCAAGTCTTGAAGTCGCTGGGCTTGAACCCAACACGCGCCAGACACGCCCGGATAATCTGTTCATCAAGCAAAGCGCTTGCAAAGAATGCCCCGAGATTGGCTTCAATGTTTTGGGGCGAGAATCGATCTCCCACAAGGACGGACCAATGCGGCGCTTGCCGTCCAATTTTCTCCCAATACTCAGCCATTTTGGCAACCATGCGCGCCAGGACGGCGGGCGAAGCTGAAACCTCCACATCCAAGGGAGGCGCTGTGATCGGAAGACCCGTAACGGGTCCGAATTTTCCGATTTTATTTCGAAACTCTGTCGAGGTCAGAAAAAATTTTCTAAGCGCCTCAAGGTCGGGTGCGCCCAGGAAATGTTGGATGGCAGCCTCATTTTCGGGTTCTCTTGCAAGAAAAAGCCGGTATGCCGCAAATACATCCTCTCGCGTCACCTTAGTCATTCATCGCACCGACATTTCTCTCACATGTTCCGGAAAGGCTACGCAGCCCCTTTCATCCATCCACAAAAAAAATGAACTTTGGCCAATATATCCGGCTGCACATTGCATATTCATGTCGGAGAAGCATGCGGCGATTTCACCGCCCGCCTTCCATAACGATCCAATTCTTGAATGCAAAAACAAGCCCGATTGTCGCCGGACGCCTTGAATAAAGCCAGCGTCGGATTTCCCTCACACCCGCGGCACCGCCACCCCAACCAGCGCATCACGCGTAATGATGGAAGCCAGCTTCTCCGCACTCCACCCCTCAGTCCCCTTGGGCCGCATCGGCAGCACCATCCAGCGGTAATCCGCAGTGCTATCCACCACGCGGATTTCCACATCATCGGCCAATTGTGTGCCCCATTCCGCCAGCACCGCGCGTGGTTCACGCACAGCGCGGGACCGATAGGCGAAGGATTTGTACCAGCCGGGCGGATAACCCAAAAGCGCGCGCGGGTAGCAGGAACAAAGCGTGCAGACCACCAGATGATGCTGCTTTGGCGTATTTTCCAAAACGCCCAGCTCCGGCGCGCCGGCCATGGAAGCGCCCGCCGCCTCGGCCGCTGCTTTCCCATCACGCATCAGTAGCGCGTAATACTCAGGATCGGTCCAGGCGCGGGCCACCATGCGCGCGCCAATCTCCGGGCTCGCGCGATCCGTGATCGCCTGACGTTCGGCGATTTCGGCTTCACTCACCAGCCCCTTGGCATTCAGGGCGGCAACCAGCTTTTCCAGCAGCGCGAGGCTCGCGCCAGAAGGGGGGGCGGCCATGTCAGGCTTCCTCCAACCAATGTTCGAAGATTTCCACCATCACCGTATCGCCCGCCTTGCCCTCATTCCAAATGGGCGGCTGATCAAACAGCACGTGGTAAAGCTGGCGGCGCGGCGCCGGGCGCGCGAAGGCAAGGTCTTCCGGGTTCGGAAAGGCACCCAGCGGGCGCACCACTTGGCCCAGGCGTCCCCGCACATAATGCGGCGTGCGGATATGGCAGGGGCCGCGGGTTTCCGGCCAATCATCCTTCACGCGCACCCGCGCGCCGGCCGCAAAGCGGGGGGCGGCAGTCTCAGGCGCAGCACTCATGCCAAATCCTCCTGCCGGATCACGCCTTTTTCGACCATCAGCGCCGCGATGGAACGCAGCCAGCGCTCATAATAACCAAGTGCGAAATACTCATCTTCCGGGATGCTTTCGATGCCACGGCGAAGCTCATCCACCGTCATCATCTTTTTCTGCGCCAGGATTTGCCGAATGGCATCCACCTTCTTGCCGAAGGCATCGGGCGGCGCCTCATCATGCTCAACGGGGGTGCAGCGGAAGCGCGCGATCCCGCCAATATCGTGCAGCGCGCGATTGGGTGATTCCTCGGTCATGGCGAAAGCTTAATCTGGAAAGCGGCGCGCGGGAAAGGGGCGTTATTTCACTTCCTCATTCGGCCCCACGCCCCAGATATCGGCGCGTTTGATGAAGCCGCGGAATTCGCCGATTTGCGCCTCACACCAGGGGCTTGCAGGCTCACAGGCGCGCAAGCGGCCCACCACACCGGGGCGAAGCCGCGCCACGGGCTGCGCCTGATCTTCTGCCCGGCGGCGCAGCGTCACCTCAGACCCCGGCGCACCGCGCACAATGAAGGACCGCCTGCCCATCAGGGTTGATTGATGCACCCAGCCTTCCGTGCCGTCAGGGTCGCGGATGCGGCGCCAGAGTTCGAATTCGCGCACAATTTCTACCGGCAATTCGCGGCGCTGATAGGTCCATTCAATGGGAAAGCGGGTGCCGGGGCCGCTTCGCATATTCACCTCATCGGACCGAAGGGCGGCAAAGCGCGGCAGCGGCAGGCCGCTTACGGAACCGACAGTGGGGGCGCGCTCAGCGGCGGGCGGCGGCGCGGGGGCGGGGGTGGGTTCGGGCGGCCTGGCGGCGCCGGCAGAGGCAGCCGCCCCAACCGCGGCGCCGGCAGCGACCCCTGCCGCGGCCCCGGCGGCAGCGCGATTGCCCTGGCCCTGAGCTGCCTGAGGCTGGCCGGCGGGCCGCTGCTGCTGCTGGCCCGCTTGGCGCTGCTGCGGTTGCTGCTGCCCAGCCGGGCGTTGCTGTTGTTGTGCGGCGGGGCGTGGCTGACCCTCGGCATTGCGTTGCGTCGCCTGGGGCCTGGGCGGCGGATTGACCACCGGCGGGCGCTGTTCTGGCCGCTGCTGCGTGGCGGGCGCGGCCTGGCGTGGCGGCGGCACGTTTGGCTGCGCGCCACCCAGGCTCGATTGGCCAAAGGCCGGCGCGGCCAGCACCAGGGCGCTTAGAATCGGCAAAAGGCGGCGAAAAGGCATGGCAGCATCTCTTCCGCTCCCGCGGGCCAAGGTCAAGCGCTAGTTGCGTCTGGCCCGCCCCTCAGACCCAGGAACTCGGCCGATAGAAGGGTTCATGCCGGGCTGGGTCGATGTAATCGGCATAAAATCGCCTGGCATGCGGCAGCAGGGCCTTGGAAAGCTGGCGCCGTTCCACCTCATCATCCGCGAGCGCGCGGTTCAAATCATCATGTAGCGCCTTGAGCGCACCTTCGCGGTCCACGCGCGTGAAGCGCCCTTCCTGATAGATCACTTCGCCATCGCACATCACGGCGCGCACGGCGCTGGCCTTGGCGCGCTGCACCACGGCATCAAGCGTGGGGGTAAGCTCATCCAGATAGGGATAGGCGATGCTGTCCCAATCAATCAGCGACAAATCAGCCCCCTTCCCCACTGCCAGCGTGCCGAGGCCATCGCGCCAGGATGTGGTGCGCGCCCCACCAACCGTTGCCATGCGCAGCACCTGGCCCATGCCTGGCACCTCAT
>JADCEX010000162.1 GCA_020249825.1 Roseomonas sp. | reverse complement strand
GGTTTTGCAACCGATGAACGACTCATACGGCGCGATGCGCCCGCAGGTCAAGAATGCAGGATGGCTTGCATCGCAGCCGCGCCCATGGGTTCATCCCAAGCGGAGGATAACGCCATGGCCAATACCCGTGTGACCCTGATTGTTGGCGCCAGCGGCGCGGCCGCCAGCCGCGTGATGGAAGCCGCGCAAGGCGATCCTGGCTTCACGCCGATTGGCCTGACCAGGCGCGACCCTGGCATGGGCATCCCCTGGATCACCGCCGATCTTTGGGATGGGCCGGCGCTGACGCGCGCCATCGCCGCGCGGCCGGATATTACCCATATTGTCTATGCGTCCCGCGCGCCGCATGGGGAGACGGGCGTTGAGGATGTACCCGGCAATGTGACGATGCTGCGTAATTTGCTGGACGCGGCCGAGGCATCTCTGCCGCGCTTTCAGCATCTGCACATGATCCATGGCGGCAAATGGTATGGGCTGCATATCGGCCCCTTCCGCACGCCGGCGCGGGAGGATGATCCGCGCCATATGCCGCCCAATTTCTATTATGATCAGCAGGATATGGTGGCCGAACGCCAGCGCGGCAAAGCCTGGTCATGGTCCGCGAGCCGGCCCAATTTCGTTTTGGATGTCGCCCCGGGGCGCGCGCGCAATATGGTCTCGACCCTTGGCGCCTATGCCGCGATTTGCCGCGAACTCAGCGTGCCTTTTGACTTTCCGGGCAAGCCAGGCGCCTTCACCGCTATGCATGAGGTCTCGGACGCCAAATTGCTGGCCGAGGCCATTTTGTGGATGCTGGGCGAACCCCGCGCCGCCAATTGTGCCTTTAATGTCACGAATGGCGATGCTTTTCGCTGGTGCGACATGTGGCCCCATTTGGCTGGGCTTTTCGGCGTGGCGCAGGGTGGCGTGCGCAGCATGTCCATGGCGCGCTGGATGGCCGATAAGGCGCCGGTTTGGGAGAGGGTCCGTGCCCGCCACGGGTTGATCCTGCCGATTGAACAAGTCGCCAGTTGGGAATTCGCCGATTTCGCCTTGAACATGGATTACGATGTGCTGGCTTCCATGACCGCGGCGCGCCAGGCGGGCTTTACCGGTTTCCGGGATAGCTGGGCCATGTTTGCCGAACAGATTGAAGGCTATCGCGCGGCCCGCGTGCTGCCGCCGCGCTGAAAATAATAAGGGCTCGTGGCTTCGCTGCCTTGACCCTGCCACACCCCCCTGCAATACGCCCCCCGCCCAGGGTGTTCCGGGGCAGAGCATCGTTGGGCTGAACCAGCGAATCCCGCGACAAGAGGCCGAACCACGCCATGCGCGATACGGGCGAATATCTTTTCACCTCGGAATCCGTTTCCGAAGGCCATCCCGATAAGGTGGCGGACCGCATTTCAGATACTGTGCTGGACGCATTCCTGACCGCCGATCCCTATGCCCGCGTCGCTTGCGAAACGCTGGTCACCACGAACCGTGTGGTGCTGGCGGGCGAAGTGCGCGGCCCCGCGGAAATCACGCCGGAATATCTGATCCATCTGGCGCGGCTCGCGATCCACGACATCGGCTATGAGCAGGAAGGCTTTCATTGGCAGCATGCCGATATCGCCTGCCATTTGCATGCCCAATCGGCGCATATCGCGCAGGGTGTGGATGCCGCCGGCAATAAGGATGAAGGCGCGGGCGACCAGGGCATCATGTTCGGTTATGCCTGCCGCGAAACGCCGGAATTGATGCCGGCGCCGCTGTATTATGCGCATGAAATCCTGCGCCATGTCAGCACGCTTCGCCGCGCCAAGGATAATGCCGTGGCCGGGCTGCTGCCGGATGCGAAAAGCCAAGTGACCTTGCGCTATGTGGATGGCAAGCCGGTGGGCGCGACCTCCGTCGTGGTGTCCACCCAGCATGAAGAAGGGCTGGAGCAGGGCGAAATCAAGCGCATCCTGCGCCCGATTGTGGAAGCGGTGCTGCCCAAGGGCTGGATGTGCCCAGATAGCGAATTCTACGTGAACCCCACAGGCAAATTCGTGATTGGCGGGCCCGATGGCGATTGCGGCCTGACTGGGCGCAAGATCATCGTGGATACTTACGGCGGCGCGGCGCCGCATGGCGGCGGCGCATTCTCCGGCAAGGACCCGACCAAGGTTGACCGTTCCGCCGCCTATGCCGCGCGCTATGTGGCGAAGAATGTCGTGGCGTCTGGCCTAGCTGACAAATGCACCATTCAGGTCAGCTACGCGATTGGCGTTTCCAAGCCGCTATCGGTCTATTTCGACCTGCATGGCACCGGCAAGGATGTGGATGAGGCGAAGTTGGCGAAGGTGATTGACGGCATGGTCAATCTCTCCCCGCGCGGCATTCGTGAACATCTGAAGCTGAACCGCCCGATCTATGTGCCGACCAGTGCCTATGGCCATTTCGGCCGCGTGCCGGATGTGGCGAAGGGCACCTTCACCTGGGAAATGACCGATCTGGCGGATGAGCTGAAGCGCGCTTTCGGGCGTTGAGGCTTTTAGGTTGCTACGCTTCGGGGCGGCGGGTGTGAGCCTGCCGCCTTTTTCTTTTCAGGACTGCGCATGACCGCTGACAGACCCCCACTGGCTGATGGGGTGCCAGACCGCCTTTATGGCCGACGCCGAGGCCACCCCTTGCGCCCGCGCCAACAGCGTCTTTTGGAAGAAACCCTGCCGCGGCTGCGCCTGACCCAGGCTCAAGCGGCTGATCCGCGCGCCGCCTTCGGCATGGGTGATGTGCCGGTCTGGCTGGAAGTGGGCTTTGGCGGGGGCGAACATACGCTGGATCAAATCGCGGCGCATCCTGAAATTGCCTATATTGCCTCAGAAGTATTCGAGAATGGGCTTTGCGCTTTGCTCACGCGGCTGGTGTCGGAAGGTGAGGAAGCAATAGGCGCCTTGCCGCGTAATTTACGCCTCTGGCCGCAGGATGCGCGGCATTTGCTGCGCGCCCTGCCGGAAGCGGCGCTGGATCGGCTGTTCCTGATGTTCCCCGACCCCTGGCCCAAGGCGCGGCATGCCAAAAGGCGTTTTGTGCATCCCGAATTGCTGCCCATGGTGGCGCGCGCCGTGAGGCCGGGCGGGATTTGGCGCATCGCTTCCGACGACCCGACCTATCAGGCTTGGGTGCGCGAATGTATGGGCGCGCAAAGGTTTTTTATCTTGGAAAGCCTCGCCGAAACCCGCCCCGTCGGCTGGCCCCCCACGCGCTATGAAGCCAAGGCTTTGCGCGAAGGCCGCCAGCCGCTTTATTGGGAATGGCGCCGAAACTGATTAGCGCCCACGCCACATCAGCCGCAAAAAGGGCAAGCCCTGCCGATGGTGATGGATCGCCATAGCACCATGGCCTAAGGCCAAAACCACCAAGCCCCAGGCCGCGCCCTGATGCAAAGGCCGCAGCACATCATACAAGGCCTGATCAGGCGGAAACGGATGTGGAATGGGCAGGATCAGGAAGAACACCGTCTCCACGCCTATCGGCGCCGCCGCTGCGCTCAAGAAACCCAACACCGGCACGGCGATCAGCAGCGCATAAAGCACGCCCTGGCCCAACCGTGCCGCGCCTTGCTGCCAGGCGGGCAGCGCCACAGGTGCCGGCCTGCCGCGCCGCGCCAATAGCCAAAGCCGCCAAGCCCAAAGCGGTATCAGCAGCAAACCAAGGCTTTTATGCAATTGATAGGTCAGGATTTTCGCCAAAAGCGCCGTAAGCGGCAGCGCCACCATCACCAGCGCCAGCAGGAAGTTCACAAAAACCAGCGCGGCCATGGCCCAATGCAGGCGCCGTTGCGCCACCGACCACGCCGCCTGCATGCGCCTATCCAATCACCAGGCTGACCGATACCGCCAATTGCACCCGATCCCCCGTCGCCGCCATGTCGGACACCATGCCGAAAGCCGTGCGGCTGATCTCTCCGCGCGCGGTGCAATCCACAATCTCCGCGCCTGTCGCGGCATCCCTGCGGCGGCGCGAAAGCCTTGCCTGCATCGTCACCGGCTGCGTCACGCCGCGCATTTCCAAAGGCCCGGCCAGATCGAAGGCCTCGATCCGCCCGCCGGGCGCGGCGCGGCCCGAAAACCGCGCCAGCGGCCAGCGTTCCGCATCAAAATAGGCCGGTGAGCGCAGCAAATCCGCCGCCCCCGGATAGGCATGGGTGATGGAACCGGTTTCCACCTGCACCGCCACGCGCGCGGTCTCTGGCCTTTCAGGGTCAAGGATCAATTCGCAGTCAAAGCGCGAAAACTGCCCCGTTGAGGTCAGTACCATCAAATGCCGCGCGATGAATTCAAGCTTGCCCTGGCTTTGGTCGAAGCGAAAGACGCGTGCTGCCCGGGCCGGCAGGGGTGCCAGGCCCAGCAGGGGCAGCACGGCGCCAGCCAAGGCGCGGCGCGGCATCAGTAAATGATTGGGCTTCATCATCATGCGATCCGATCCTAGCCCTTATATGGCGAGGCCCCATCCTTTTCCCAGATTTTCGTTCAGCCCTTGCCTTTTGGCCGTGCCAGCGCTAACAACACCCCAATCACACCATCCGAGCTTACGGGGGGTGGCCTTGAAAAAGGCCGCCTTTTTTGTTTTTGCAGCCTGATCTGCCTCATCACGAAGGGCTTGAAGCCCGCATCGCGGAAGCGATCCTGCCCAGCCTGACGCAGCTTGGCTATGAACTTGTGCGCGTGCAGGTTTCCGGCAAGGAACGCCCGGTGGTGCAGATCATGGCGGATCGCGCCGATGAAGCGCCCTTCACTGTGGATGATTGTGAAACCATCAGCCATGCCGTGGGCGCGGTTTTGGATGTGGCGGACCCGATCCGCGGCGAATGGATGCTGGAAGTCTCCTCAGCCGGGATTGATCGCCCGCTGACGCGCACCAAGGATTGGAACCGCTTCGCCGGCCATGTGGCGACGGTTGAACTCAATATTCCGCTTGATGGCCGCAAGCGTTTCCGCGGTATCGCGCTTGGCGCGGATGACGCCGAAGCACGGCTCAAGCTTGATGATGGCAGCGAAATCACGCTGCCACGCAGCAATATCCGCCGCGCCAAGCTGGTGCTGACCGATGAATTGATCGCAGCGACGGCGAAAGCCGCTGCCCCAACAACGATGACCCATTAACAGGAGAATGCGCCATGGCCATTGATATCGCCATTGCCCGTCCGGAATTGCTGCAAGTGGCCGATGCCGTCGCGCGCGAGAAAATGATCGAGCGTGAGGAAGTGCTGGAAGCCATGGAACAGGCGATCCAGAAGGCTGGCCGCGCCAAATACGGGCTTGAGAAGGATATCCGCGCGACCATTGACCGCAAGGATGGCCGCGTGAAGCTGGAACGCTTCACCGAAGTGGTGGAAGCCGAACCGGTTGAAAACGAAGCCACACAAATCCCCTTGCGGATCGCGCAAAAGATCAAGCCCGGCATTCAGCTGGGCGAATTCATTGTGGACCCGCTGCCGCCGATTGATTTCGGCCGCATCGCCGCGCAAACCGCCAAGCAGGTGATTGTCCAGCGCGTGCGCGAAGTGGAACGCCGCAAGCAATTCGAAGAATACAAAGACCGCGTTGGTGAAATCATCAATGGCACGGTCAAGCGCACCGAATACGGTAACCTGATGGTGGAATTGGGCCGCGCCGAAGCGCTGCTCCGGCGTGATGAAACCATCCCCCGCGAAGCCTTCCGCAATGGTGATCGTGTGCGCGCCTATATCTATGATGTGCGCGAAGAACCGCGCGGGCCGCAGATTTTCCTCTCTCGCACGCATCCTGGGTTTCTGGCGAAGCTGTTCGCGCAGGAAGTGCCGGAGATTTATGACGGCATCATCGAAATCAAGGCCGTGGCACGTGACCCGGGCAGCCGCGCCAAGATGGCGGTGATCAGCCGCGACAGTTCCATTGACCCTGTCGGCGCCTGCGTTGGTATGCGCGGTTCGCGCGTGCAGGCGGTGGTTGCTGAATTACAGGGCGAAAAGATTGATATCATCCCCTGGTCGCAGGACCAGGCCACCTTCATTGTGAACGCTCTCGCCCCCGCTGAAGTCAGCAAGGTGGTGTTGGATGATGAAGGCCGCCGCGTGGAAGTGGTGGTGCCCGATGATCAACTGAGCCTCGCCATCGGGCGTCGCGGGCAGAATGTGCGGCTTGCGTCGCAGCTTACGCGCTATGATGTGGATATCCTGACGGAAGCTGAGGAAAGCGAACGCCGCCAGGAAGAATTCCGCCGCCGCACCGGGCTGTTTGTGGAAGCGCTGGATGTGGATGATGTGATTGCGGGGCTGCTGGTGCAGGAAGGCTTCGGTTCCATCGAAGACATTGTGCAGGCCCCGGATGAGGAATTGGCCGAAATTGAAGGCTTTGATGAAAGTGTCGCTGCCGAATTGAAGCGCCGCGCTGAAGCCTTCATCGAAAAGCGCGATGCTGAAATGGATGAAAAGCGTCGTGACCTTGGCGTGGATGATGTGCTGATTGATGTGGGTGGCTTCACGCCGGCGATGATGGTGACGCTTGGTGAAAAGGGCGTGAAGTCGCTGGAAGATCTGGCTGATCTCGCCGGGGATGAATTGGTGGAAATCCTTGGCGCCGAAGCGGTGGATGAGGAAACGGCCAATGCCATTGTCATGGAAGCGCGTCGTCGTGCCGGTTGGCTCGGCGATGAGGCATGAGGCACGGCCCTGAGCGAAGCCACCGCCCTGCCGGAGGAAGATGAGCCCGAAAAGGGCCCTCTTCGCCGTTGCATCGTCACACGCGAAAGCCTGCCCAAGGCGGAGATGATCCGTTTTGTGCTGGGGCCGGGGCGCGAAATCCTGCCCGATCTTGCTGAAAAGCTGCCGGGGCGGGGAATGTGGTTGAGCGCGCGGGGCGATGTGCTAGAAGGCGCCATCAGCCGAGGGGCCTTTACGCGCGCAGCGCGTGGTCCTGTGGTGGTGCCGCCTGGGTTGGCGGCGCTGCTGCAACAGGGGTTGCGTGCCAGGATTGCCGATCTGCTGGGGCTTGCGCGCCGGGCGGGTCAGGCGGTGGCGGGCTGGCAGGCGGTGCGGGAATGGCGCGCCGCGGATCGAATTGCCTTGCTGGTGCAGGCCAAGGATGGCAGCCCGGCAGAGCGAGAACGCCTCTCTGGCGGTGGCATGGCGGCGATTGCGCCGCTTTCCGCCGCTGAATTGGGGCGGGTTTTTGGGCGTGACCACATTGTGCATGTGGCGGTCGCGCCGGGCCGTTTGGCGGAAGCCATCCGGTCTGAGGCGGGTAGGCTTTCTGGCCTTTCCCCGTCAGAAGTGTCTAAATCCTAAGGCTGGCCGGGTTATACGGCGGCTCAATGTGTATCAGATGATCGGGTTCAAAGCGGCGAATGAGTGACCAGAACGAGCAGGACGCGGGTAAAAGCAGGCTGAGCCTTCGGCCCGGCGGACGCCTCGAGCTTGGCAAGACGGTGGATGCGGGCAGCGTCCGCCAATCCTTCAGCCATGGCCGATCCAAGACCGTACAGGTTGAGGTGGTGAAGAAACGCGCGGTAGCGCCAAGCCCGGTGCGCCCAGGTATTGGTGTGCCCGCCGCACGTGCCCTTGGCCCGGCGACTGCTGCGCCATCGCCCACGCCAAGCGCGCCTCCGCCAGCGGCAGCACCTGCTGCAAAGGCACCTGCCGTTGCCCCGTCGGCACCTCCGCCAGCGCCAAGCCCAGCCGTCGCATCGCCCGCTGCGCCGCCGCCAGCGATCACTCCGGAGGCGCCCGTACCTGCGCCTACCCCCGAACCCGCACCGGTAGCCGCGGCACCAGTGCCAGCAGCATCCACGCCGGCGGCGGCTCCAGCGCCAAGTGCAACGCGTGTGGCCATGGCGCCACCCCCGTCTTCCGCCCGCACTGGCGCTGCATCCGGGCGTCCCGGCGCCGGTGGCGGGGGCCGCCAGGGCTCTGGTGGTCAGGCAGCTCGCACAACCAGTACCGGCAGGCCGCTCACCCAGGCGGAACTCGCCATGCGCCAGCGCGTGCTGGAAGAAAACCGCCGCAATGAAGCGCAGCGCCAGCGTGAGGAACGCGAACGGCAGGCGCTGATGGTGCGCTCCGCCGCGGAAGAAGCCGCGCGCCGCGTTGAAGAAGAAGCCCGCGCCAAGGAAGAAGCCGCGCGCCGAGCTGAAGAAGAAGCCCGCGCTACGGCAGAAGCGGCACGCCGCCCCGCGCCCGCACCGCAGGCCGCCACGGCACCTGCCGCCGCGCCTGGTCGTGGCCCGGCCGGTGCGCCCGCGCGCAAGCCAGCCACGCCCTCAGAACCGCCGGTCAAACTCACGCTTAAGGCACGTGCGCCTTCAGATGATGATGAGGATGGGCCGCGCCGCCCCGCGCTGCGTCGCCCTGGCGCGGCGCCTGGCCCGGCCAAGCGGCTTGCGCCCGCGCCGGTCAAGAAATCGCCGCCCGGCGCTGACCGCCGCCGCGAAGGCCGCATTGACGTTGCTGCTGCGTTGGAAGGTGAGGATGAACGCACGCGTTCCATCGCCTCTGTGCGCAGGGCGCGTGAACGTGAAAGGCGCCAGCAGGAATTGGCACGGCTGCGTTCCGGCACCGAACGCGTAGTGCGCGAAGTGGTGGTGCCGGAAAGTATTACCGTTCAGGAATTGGCCAATCGTATGGCCGCACGCGGCGGGGAAGTGGTGAAAACCCTGTTCCGCATGGGTGTGATGGCGACACTTACGCAAAGCATTGATGCCGATACGGCCGAATTGGTCGTGCAGGAATTCGGCCATCGCGTGAAGCGCGTGAGTGAATCCGACGTCGAAATGGGCCTTGAAGGCGCGCAGGATGCGGATACGGAATTGCTGCCGCGTCCGCCCGTGGTCACCATCATGGGCCATGTGGACCACGGTAAAACCAGCCTTTTGGATGCTTTGCGCAAGACCGATGTCGTCGCCCATGAAGCGGGTGGCATTACGCAGCATATCGGCGCCTATCAGATCACGGTGCCGGCGGGTGACCGCGTGACCTTCATTGACACGCCTGGCCATGAAGCCTTCACCGCCATGCGCGCGCGTGGCGCATCGGTGACGGATATGGTGGTGCTGGTTGTGGCGGCTGATGATGGCGTTATGCCGCAAACGGTGGAAGCCATCCGCCATGCCCGCGCAGCCAAGGTGCCGTTGATTGTTGCGGTCAATAAGATCGACAAGCCCGGCGTGAAGCCCGAACGCGTGAAGCAGGAATTGCTGCAACACGAAATCGTGGTGGAAAGCCTGGGCGGCGAAACCCAGGAAATTGAGGTCTCGGCGACCCAGAAGATCAATCTGGACAAGTTGCTGGAAGCGATTTCGCTGCAAGCGGAAATCCTGGATCTGCGCGCCAATCCGGACCGTGCGGCCGAAGGCACCGTGATTGAAAGCAAGCTCGACCGCGGGCGTGGCCCCGTTGCGACCGTGCTGGTTCAAAAGGGCACTTTGAAGCAGGGCGATATTGTGGTGGCCGGCGCCGAATGGGGCCGCGTGCGCGCGATGTTGGATGACAAGGGCCGCCAATTGAAGGATGCCGGGCCATCCTTGCCGGTCGAAATCCTGGGCCTTTCCGGCGTGCCAACAGCGGGCGAGAATTTCATCGCCGTGGAAAACGAAGCCCGCGCGCGGGAGATTTCCGAATTCCGCCAGCGCAAGCTGCGCGAAAAGGCCACCGCCACGGCTGGCGCTGGCCGCGGCAGCCTGACCGATATGCTGGCCCGCATCCAGGCGGGTGAGCAGAAGGAAGTCACCGTTGTGGTGAAGGCCGATGTGCAGGGCAGTTCGGAAGCCATTGGTGTCACGCTCGGCAAGCTTGGCAATGAAGAAGTGCGCGTGCGCGTGCTGCATAGCGCCGTTGGCCAGATCACGGAATCCGATATTCAGCTTGCCAAGGCATCGGATGCGGTGATCGTCGCCTTCAATGTGCGCGCCACATCGCAGGCGCGTGATTTGGCGCAGCGTGAAGGGGTGGAGATCCGCTATTACTCCATCATCTACGAAGTCGCCGATGACATTGAAAAGCTGGTCAAGGGCAAGCTGGCGCCGGTCCAGCGCGAGAAGTTCCTGGGCTATGCGCAAATCTTGCAGGTCTTCGAAGTCAAGCGCATCGGCAAGGTTGCCGGCTGCCGTATCACAGAAGGCCAGGTCAAGCGCGGTGCCGGGGTGCGGTTGCTGCGCGATGGCGTTGTGATCCATCAGGGCGAATTGTCCACGCTGCGCCGCTTCAAGGATGATGTGCGTGAAGTGGGCAATGGCCTGGAATGCGGCATGTCCTTTGCCAATTACGATGATATCCGCGTTGGCGATCAGATCGAATGCTATGAGACGGAAACGGTAGCGGGCTGATCAGAAGCCCGAAGCCGTCCCGCCTTTCTGGCAAGCCTGGATCGTAAGACCCAGGCAGGGAAATCATTCATGAGCAAGCATCAGCATCAAGGCCGGGCGGAAGGCCCTTCCCAGCGGCAATTGCGCGTGGCGGAAGAAGTGCGCCATGCGCTTTCCGCCACCTTTGCGCGTGAGGAATTCCGCGATCCCGCCTTACAGGGCGTGCATCTGACGGTCACGGAAGTGCGCGCCTCACCGGATTTGAAGCATATGACAGCCTTTGTCGCCGCACTCGGGCGCGAAGTCACCAAGGAAGAATTGGGCGGCCTCAGGCGCGTGAGTTCTTTTCTGCGCCGCGAAGTCTCCCACGCCGTGCGGCTGAAATTCGCGCCTAATCTGCATTTCCAGCCTGATACTGCGCTCGATTACGCCATGCATATTGATGAAGTGATGCGCCGGCCGGAAGTGCAGCGCGATTTGCAAGCCAAGCCCGATGAGGATGACAAGGCATGAGCGAGGCTCGCGAAAAGCGCCCCGGCCCACCGCGCGGCAAACACCGCCAGCACAAGAAGCCGAAAGGTCTTGCGCTGGATGGCTGGCTGATCATTGACAAGCCAACGGGTGTGGGTTCGACCGATGTGGTCACGCTGTGCAAGCGCGGCTTCAATGCGCAGAAATGCGGGCATGGCGGCACGCTTGATCCGTTGGCAACGGGCGTGCTGCCGATTGCCTTTGGCGCGGCGACGAAGACCGTGCCTTATGTGATGGATGGCACGAAGACCTATCGCTTCACGCTGACATTCGGCGAAGCGCGGGATTCTGATGATGCCGATGGCAAGGTGATCGCCACGTCAGATGCGCGGCCCGATGACGCGACTATCCAAGCCGCGCTGCCGCAATTCATCGGCGATATCATGCAGGTGCCGCCGATATTCTCGGCGATTAAAGTCGCTGGTGAACGTGCCTATGATTTGGCGCGCGCGGGCGAGATTCCGGAATTGGCGCCGCGCCCGGCCAGGGTTGATCGGTTTGAACTGATTGAGCGGCCCGATGCCGATACCGCCGTGTTTTTCGTTGAATCCGGCAAGGGCGTTTATATGCGTAGCCTGGCGCGAGACATCGCGCGGGCCTGCGGCACGGTTGGACATATCACGGCGCTGCGCCGCATGCGTGTGGGCCCATTTCACGAAAAAGATGCCGTAGCCCTGGACAAGATCGCCGTTTCCGGCGATACGCCCCCCCCTTCCCCGGCGCTTCTGCTGCCGGTGACGACCGCGCTGGCCGACATCCCGGCGCTGGCCCTCACCGAAGCGGAAGCCGCGCGGCTCTCCTTCGGCCAGCATATCCCGCTGGTCGAATTCATGGGCCGCGTACCGCGTGAGGCCAACCCCGATGGGGGCTTGGCCAGGGCGATGGTGGGGGGGCGCCTGATGGGTCTGGCCCGCTTGGAAGAAGGCTTATTGAAGCCAGAGCGTTGGCTGGATCAGGGCGATTCTTGAACCATTGCCGGGCCATGCCCGGACGAGAGGAGAAATCCGATGTCGATCACCGCAGAGCGCCGCGCGGCGTTGATTACCGAATACGCCATCAAGCCGGGCGATACCGGCAGCCCGGAAGTGCAGGTGGCCCTGCTTTCTGAGCGCATCGCGAACCTGACCGAGCATCTGAAGACCCATTCCAAGGACTTCCATTCCCGTCGCGGCTTGCTGGTGCTGGTGGGTCAGCGCCGTGGCTTGCTGGATTACGTGAAGAAGAAGGACCAGAAGCGCTATGAAGCGCTGATTGGTCGGCTTGGGCTGCGCCGGTAAGCAGACCAAAGAAAGGGGGCTTCGGCCCCCTTGTTTTTTGCAGCGTTATCTCTTGGTCACCGGCGGCATACCCGGCAGTATGCCCCCCGGCATCTGCATCGAAGGCACCCCTGCCGGGCGCTGGAAGCGCGCCATATCCTGCGCGCCATAGCTGACATTCAGCGCCTCAAGCCCCCCCTGCATCCCCTGCGCCGCGCCTTGGGACCGCAGCAGCACCCCATCATCGGTGAAACACCCTGTGCCAGACCCTTGGGGGCCTTCATGCCGCCAATTGGTGCAGGCAACCCCGGCCACACGATCCGTCCCCAGCCGGGTGAAGCGCGCCGCCTCAAGCGCGCGCACATGGCCAGCCGCCTGGGCCATGGGGATATCCATCACCATGGGCTGGGGCATTTGCATGACCATAAAACCCTTCTGCCCGGCGAAATCGGCGATGGTATAGCCCATGCCGGGCAATTCCACGCGCATCAGGCGCGGCGCCGCCGCCCAAGCCATGGTCACTTCCTGCATCGGGCCAGCGCCCGAAACCCGATAGGTCACGGCCACGTCACGGCTTGGAAAAAGCCGAGGCGCATCCTGCGCCGAAGCCGGCAGGCTGAAAGCCAGGGTTATCATCGCGAAAAAAACTGACCGCATGGGGTCCTCCTGAAGGCGCTCGAAGCCGGGCCTGCGCGTGTATGGCCCAAAATTGCGGCCGAAATCGTATAAATCCTTCCTGATTCCGCCCCTTTCCGCCCTGCGATGCAAGTTTCTGGTGGCAATTTCCCGCAATTCGCGCCATATGCGCCCCTGGTGTTGCCCGGCCGGAAGCCGGGGCGCCAACCGCCGCGCACGCTGCGGGTTAAGACAGTTCTTCAAGTCGTGGCTTCGGATAGGGACCACCGCGGCGTTTCCGGCCACATGGGCGGCCTTCCCGTCGCGCCTATCCGCGATGGGCCCACCCCATGCCGCCCGAGACGCCGATAAAACGGCCCCGCCACCGAGCATCCTCGGCGCTTTCCTGTCTTCACCCTTGCGTCGCATTCCGGGGCCATTCGGCCCCTTCTGCCGCGCTGTCGCCCAAAGGGGGCGCGGCGTGGTTCGCGCTGGCATGGGCCAGCGCCCGAGAGGATGACGATGTTCGACAACTACTTCCGCAAGGAAATCGCCTGGGGCGGCAAGACCCTGGTTCTGGAAAGCGGCAAGATCGCCCGCCAGGCCGATGGCGCCGTGATGGCCCGCCTGGGTGACACGATTGTGCTGTGCACCGCCGTTGGTGCGCGCTCCGCAAAGCCGGGGCAGGATTTCTTCCCGCTGACCGTGCATTACCAGGAAAAGACCTTCGCCGCAGGCAAGATCCCTGGCGGTTTCTTCAAGCGTGAAGGCCGGCCTTCCGAAAGCGAAACCCTGATTTCGCGCCTGATTGACCGCCCGATCCGCCCGCTTTTCCCCGAAGGCTTCCGCAATGAAGTCCAGGTGATTGCGACCGTGCTGTCGCATGACATGGAAAATGATCCCGATATCGTTGCCATGGTGGGTTGCTCGGCGGCGCTCACGCTTTCCGGCATTCCCTTCTTTGGCCCGGTCGGTGCCGCGCGCGTTGGCTATATCAATGGCGCCTATGTGCTGAACCCCACGCTCGATGAACGCAAGCAAAGCGCGCTTGACCTGGTGCTGGCCGGCACCGCCGAAGGCGTGCTGATGGTGGAATCGGAAGCGAGCGAATTGACGGAAGAAGTCATGCTCGGCGCCGTCACCTTCGGCCATGCTTCCTTCCAGCCGGTGATCCAGGCGATCATTGAATTGGCTGAAGTTGCCTCCAAGGAACCATGGCCGCTGCCGGAACCCTCGGAAGCGGAAGTGGCGCTCAAGAAGCGCATCGCCGAATTGGGCCGCGCCGATATGGCCGTTGCCTATACGGAAATACAAAAGCTGGTCCGCCAGGATAAGGTGGGCGCGGTGAAGAAGAAGGTGATCGCCGCCCTTGAAGCCGAAGGTGCGGATGTGAACCTGGCGAAGGGCTTGCTCAAAGAATTGGAAGCGGATGTGGTCCGCAACAATATCCTTGATACCGGCAAGCGCATTGATGGGCGTGACACACGCACCGTGCGCCCCATCATGGCGGAAGTGGGCGTGCTGCCGCGCGCGCATGGCTCAGCGCTGTTCACCCGTGGTGAAACCCAGGCGCTGTGTGTGGCGACGCTCGGCACCGGCCAGGATGAGCAGGTGATTGATGCGCTCGCGGGTGAATACCGCGAAGACTTTATGCTGCACTATAATTTCCCGCCCTATTCGGTGAATGAAACGGGCCGCATGGGCAGCCCCGGCCGGCGTGAAGTGGGCCATGGCAAGCTTGCATGGCGCGCCATTCATCCGCTGCTGCCGGAGAAGGACAAGTTCCCCTACACGGTGCGCGTTGTCTCCGAAATCACCGAAAGCAATGGGTCATCTTCCATGGCGACGGTTTGCGGCACATCGCTTTCCATGATGGATGCCGGCGTGCCGCTGAAGCGCCCTTGCGCTGGTATTGCCATGGGCCTGATCAAGGAAGATCGTGGCTTTGCCGTGCTGTCCGATATCCTGGGTGATGAAGATCACCTCGGCGATATGGATTTCAAGGTGGCCGGGACGGAAGTGGGAATCACCTCGCTTCAGATGGACATCAAGATCACCTCCATCACGCCAGAAATCATGAAGATCGCCGTGGAACAGGCGCGTGAAGGCCGGCTGCATATTCTTGGCGAAATGGCCAAGGGGCTGACGGGTGCGCGCACCGATGTCGCCGCCACCGCGCCGCGCATCACCGTGATCAATGTGCCGAAGGACAAGATCCGCGATGTGATCGGCTCTGGCGGTAAGGTCATTCGTGAAATCACGGAACAGACCGGCACGAAGGTGGATATCGAAGATGACGGCACCATCAAGGTTGCCGCCACCAGCACGGAAGCCGCGCAGCGCGCCATTGATTGGATCAAGGGCATTGTCGCGGAACCCGAACTTGGCGTGATCTACAATGGCAAGGTCGTGAAGACCGCCGATTTCGGCGCCTTCGTGAATTTCCTGGGCGCCAAGGATGGGCTGGTGCATATCTCGGAATTGGCGAATGACCGCGTGAACAAGACCACAGATATCGTCAAGGAAGGCGATGCGGTGAAGGTCAAGGTCATTGGCTTTGATGAACGCGGCAAGGTGAAGCTTTCCATGCGCGTCGTGGATCAGGCGACGGGCGCGGATATCACCGAACAGGTTGGCGCCAAGCGCCCGCGCCCGGAAGGTGATGACCGTCGCGGTGGTGAGCGCGGCGGTGAGCGGGGCGAACGCCGCGAACGCCGTGAACCGCGCGGCGATTGATCCTGCCTTACCAATACCCCGCCCCCTTTTACCGGGGCGGGGCTTACCCTAATAACCCGGACCATTCATTGGGGAGCGCCGTTACTTGAAGGCCATCAATACGATCAGGATGGGGGGCGTTGATGTCCTGCCGCTGGTGGAAGGCGGCAAAGGCGTTGCCGTTTCCAATGGGCGCACTTGCGGCGCCTGGGCCTCGGCCGGCGGCGTTGGCACATTCTCGGCCGTCAATGCCGATAGCTATGATGCGGATGGCAATATCATCCGCCAAATCTATCACGGCAAAACGCGCCGCGACCGGCATGAGGAATTGGTTGAATACGGCATCAAGGGCGGCATCGCCCAAGCCCAACGCGCCTGGGATATGGCCGGCGGCAAGGGCCGCATCCATGCCAATATCCTGTGGGAAATGGGTGGTGCGGAACGCGTTGCGCGCGGCATGCTGGAAGGCGCGCGTGGCTTGATCCATGGCGTCACTTGCGGTGCGGGCATGCCCTATAAGCTCGCGGAAGTGGCGCGGGATTATGGGGTGCATTACTACCCGATCATTTCTTCCGCCCGCGCCTTTGCCGCGCTGTGGAAGCGCGCCTATCACAAGACCCGCGAATGGCTGGGCGGCGTGGTTTATGAAGACCCGTGGCTGGCGGGCGGGCATAACGGGCTTTCCAATAGCGAAAACCCGAAAGTGCCAGAAGCGCCCTTCCCGCGAGTCCTGAAACTACGCCAACAGATGCGCGAATTTGGTCTTGGCGATGTGCCCATCATCATGGCGGGCGGCGTCTGGTGGCTGGAAGAATGGGAAGATTGGATCGACAATCCTGATCTTGGCCCTATTGCCTTCCAATTCGGCACGCGCCCCTTGCTCACGCAGGAAAGCCCGATCAGCGAAGCCTGGAAGCAGCGGCTGCTGACACTGAAGCCGGGTGAGGTGCTGTTGCAGCCCTTCTCCCCCACCGGCTTCTATTCTTCGGCAGTGCGCAATGAATTCCTGCGCGAATTGGAAGACCGCAATGAACGCCAGGTCGCCTATACGGCGGAAGCGGTGGGCGATCATTTGGCGGAATATGGCGTGGGGCCGCGCAAGCGCCCGGTATTCGTGACGCCGCATGACCTGGCGCGCATCGCGCATTGGGAAGCGGAAGGCTTCACGGAAGCCATGCGCACGCCGGACAATACGCTGATATTCGTGACGCCCGAGAAATCCCGCGAAATCGTCAAGGATCAGGTGGATTGCATGGGCTGTCTTTCGGCCTGTCGCTTTTCCAACTGGTCTCAGCATGAACCGGATTTCGACAATGGTCGCCGCGCCGATCCGCGCAGCTTCTGCATCCAAAAGACGCTGCAGGATATCAGCCATGATGGCGCGCTGGAAAAGAACCTGATGTTCGCCGGGCATAATGCCTATCGCTTCGGGTCCGATCCTTTCTATTCCAATGGCTTTATCCCGACCGCGAAGCAATTGGTGGAACGCATCCTGACCGGGCGCTGAGGCCAATCATGGCCGCGCCTGTTTCCCTCGCAGGCTGGGGCAGTTTTCATGTCGGCGGGCGGGAAGTGACCATTACGGATCAGCCGGCGCGTGAGGTATTGTTCACGCCCGGCGGCGTGCCGGCCAAGGTTGATCCCAACGGCACCTATCTGATTGGTGCGCTTTACGCGCAATACATGATCCCCGCCGCGCCGCGCGGGCGCCACCCCTTGCTGATGTGGCATGGTGGCGGGCTTTCCGGTGTGTGCTGGGAAACCACGCCGGATGGCCGCGAAGGCTGGCAGCATTATTTTCTGCGCCAAGGCTGGCCGGTTTATGTGAGTGATGCGGTAGAACGCGGCCGCGCCGGCTGGTCCCTGATCCCGGAGGTCACGGGCGGCACCGCGCTGACACTGCCAATCGACAACCCTTTTGAGCGGTTTCGCATTGGCGCCGGCCCCGGTTCCTATCAGCGTGGTGAGGTGCTGCCGGGCAATCAATTCCCCGCCGATGACGCCAGTTACCGCAATTTCATGCGCCAGATCGTGCCGCGTTTCACAACGACGGATGACCTCACCCTTGATGCCTATGATGCGCTGCTCGAGCGTGTCGGGCCGGCGGTGGTGATGGCGCATAGCCAGGGCGGCTTTTTCGCCTGGAATGCGGCGCAGCGCCGGCCTGATGCTTTGCGCGCCTTGGTGCTGGTGGAGCCGGCCTCCATTGGCGATCCGGCAGAGATCGCCAAATTGCGCGATATTCCCGTGCTGATGATCTATGGTGATTATATCAAGGAAGATGCGCGCTGGCCCGATATTCGCGCGCGTGGTGTGGCCTTTGCTGAGAGCCTGCGCGCCGCCGGGGGCACGGTTGATATTGTGGACCTCCCCGAACACGGCATCACCGGCAATAGCCACATGATCATGATGGACCGCAATAGTGATCAGGTGGCGGCGCTGGTGCAGGGTTGGCTCGCCGCGCGCGGGTTATGGGCCTGATAAACCGGCTTTTCCTTCAGCGCTTTCGGGTCTAGCATCACCTTCGCTATCGCGCGACCCGGCCTGACGGATCACGCGATAGCACAAAAATTTGGGCGGCTGATTCACCGCTTCGGTGATTCCACCTATGCGGATTTGACGCCATAAGGAAGCGTGCCTCGAATGTCTGTGCTTGATGGCGCCGCGCGGCGGAATCTTTTTCTCTTGGCCTGCTGCCAGGCCATTGGTCAGGCCGGCAATACGCTGATGTTCGCCGCCACCGCGCTTTCCGTGGTGACCTTCTACCATAACCGAGACCTCGCCACGCTCCCGGTCACCTTGCAGCATCTGGGCATCATGATTGCGGTGTTTCCCGCCGCAGCACTGATGCAGCGTATGGGGCGCCGCTTTGGGTTCCGCGTTGGTTCCATCTTCGGCATGGTGGGCGGCGCGATTGTGGCTTTTGGGCTTTACACCGCAACCTTCGCGCTGATGTGCCTCGGCGGGCTGATCCTGGGTTATGCGGTGGCGAGTTTGCAAATGTATCGCTTCGCGGCGGTGGAACTTGTGCCCACATCCTATCGCGCCAAGGCAATTTCATGGGTGACGGCAGGTGGCGTCGTGGCTGGCATTATCGGCCCGAGCATTGTGCGCTTTTCGCATGATCAAATCCTGCCGCTCTATCTCGCGACCTATATCGCGCTGATTGGCATTCATGCTGTCGTTTTCATCATCATGGGCTTCATCAAATTCCCGCCCATGCAGGAAGCGACGGTGAAGGCGGATGGCACCGCCGTGGTACCGCCGCGCCCCTTGCTGGAAATCGCGTCTCAGCCGCGTTTCATCGCGGCAGTTATTTCCGGCATGGTCGCCTTTGGCATCATGTCCTTTTTGATGAGTGCCTCGCCGCTGGCGATTGTGGCCTGCGGGCTGCCGCATACGGAAGCGCATTGGGTGATCTTCATGCATGTGATGGGGATGTTCGTGCCATCCTTCTTCACCGGTAATTTGATCACACGCTATGGCACCACCAATGTCATGTTCTGGGGCATTGCACTGCTGTTGCTGGGCGTTTTTGCCGCACTCGCCGGCAATCATGAATGGCATTTCCGGATTGCGCTGACGCTGAATGGCGTGGGGTGGAATTTCCTCTTTATCGGCGCCACCAACCTGGTGACGACCTGCTACCGCCCGAATGAGCGTGGCAAGGCTCAGGCGTTGAACGACTTCCTGGTGTTCGGCACCACCGCGACCGCGAGCTTCCTGGCCGGCTTCCTGCATGAGCATTTCGGCTGGGTGCCGCTGAACTGGGCCTCCATCCCGCTGCTGCTGGTGGCGGTGCTGGCGGTGACCTGGTTGCGCTTTCAGCGCGAACCGGCGCGCGTGGCGGCGTGATCATTTTTCCCAATTATTCAGTGCGTCGGGGGAGGTTGTGAACTCCGGCGTTTCCGAAACCATCATGAATTGGCCAACAAGGCCTGAAACCTTTCTATTTCTGTGCGGTAGCTTCGGCATCATGCTAGCGATTGTAAGTCTCAGCGCATTGGGCAGAGTCACCCGGCGCACTCATTTAATGTCCATCGTCGCTTTTTTTGTTTTTTATTTCATTGGTCCGCTTTTGCATATTGCGCTTCAAACTCAAGCGGAATTGAGTCATTCTTCTCGTTACGGAGCAGTGAATGTTTCTGAAGCGATCGGATATTTCTTTCTTTTCTTGATGGCTTCGATTCTTTTTATGCCGCAAAACAGCATCATATTTTTACAGGGTCTTTTACGAATTTCAGGAATTTCTCGTTTTAATTTTTGGCTGACGAGAAGATTAAGGGTCGGCGTGCTTGTCGAGTTAATTAGGTTGTCGCGATCGTTAGGCGCTACGCGTTTGGCCGCATGGTCAAAAAGGCGCTTAAGGCCTCGCGGAGAGTATAAGCGCTGGGGGGTGACCTGGGGTAGTTACGTCATCTTCTTTCTTGGTGCTGTCTATACAGTGTGGTTTTTTGAATCGGGCGCCTTCCATTAGGGTCATGTCAATTGATCGTGGATCTGAAAAACATCTGGCACCATCTGTCGGATTCAAGCCGGGTGGAATCGCTCAGCGGCTTGGAAAATGCGGCCAAACAAAAATTGGCTGCAAGACACATAGCTGCCGCTTCGCCGCAATGCTGCCATCGCCATAGGATTGATTAAAGTTGCGCGGGTGTTTCCAAAACCGCGCAACCTAGTCTAGCCTTCTCCCCGCTAGAATCTGAGGTCCCATGGCCGCGCCACGTCTGCTCCTGAAGACTGATCTCGCCGGGCTGCAACCGCTCATCTTGCGCGGCCAGCCGGTGCAAGCGCTGCATCAGCGCCTGACCGACCAACTCACTGCCCGGGGCGCGCCCGCCGCGCTGTTCGCCGAGCCCATTACCGGCGCCGGGGCGATTTCCTGGTATGGCGAAGCCGCCGGGGAACCGCAGCCGCTGCCCACACTTTCCAGCGCCCGCCGGGCAGAGGCCGAGGCCACGCTGACCCGCCAGCTTCAGGCGCTCGAACCGCTGCTGGATGATGCCGAAATCGGCCCGCTGCTCCGCCGCGCCTTGGTGCTGCCGAGCGCCGATTCCATCCTGGTCCTGGATGGCCAGATCATCCTGACCGGCTGGGGCCTGGCGCCGCGCGACATCGCCGAAGACCCCGCCGCGCTCGCCGCGCAACTCCGCCGTGTCATGGGGCCTTATGCGCAGCGTTTGGCCTCGGCGCCCGATGGCTTTCTGACCAACGCCGCCATGGCCGCGCCCGCGCCGGCAGCCGCTGCCGCGCCGCCGCCGGCGGCACCCCGCGCGGCTGCGCCGCCACCTCCGCCACCGCCACCCGCGCCTGTGATGGCCGCCGCACCCCGCGCGCCTTTTGGCGGGGCGGCGTGGCTGGTGCCCTTGCTGGCGCTGGTGGCGCTGATTTTCCTGGCGCTAGGCTTCTGGCTTGCCTGGACGCAGATGCAGCGCGATCTGGCGGGGCGGCAGCAAACCGTCTCAATCGTGGATGATGCCGCCACGCGCAACGCCATCCGTCTGCAACGCGAAACCAATGAGGCGCTGGAGCGTGACCTGGAACGCATGCGCCGCCTGGCCGCGACACCCAATGTCTGCACACCGGAAGGCCCGCTTGGCCTGAACCCGCCACCGGAACGCCAGCCGGTGCGGCCTGAGAGCGTGCCGCCGGCCATCCCACAACGTCAGGGCGAGGCACCGCGGCCCTTCAGCGGCTCCCTCGCGCAATTGCTGGAACATGCGACGGTGATGATCGCCTCCGCCGGGCCGGCGGGGATTGGCCATGGCAGCGGGTTTTTCATTGCTGGCGATCTGGTGCTGACCAATGCCCATGTCGTGCAGCAGGCCGATCCCAATCAGATTTTTGTGATGTCGCGCGCCATGGGCCGCGCGGTGAAGGCGCAGCTTGTCAGCATGACGCGTGGCGCGGGCGGTGGCCCGGTTGAACCAGGCATGCTGGATGTTGCGCTGCTCAGGCTGCCGGAAGCGGTGGCGGGGGCGCAGCCGCTCGCGCTGACCCCCACCGCCGATAAGCTTTTGGATGTGGTGGCGGCGGGCTATCCGGACTCTGTCGTGCGTGTTGAACAGGGCATGCAGGAATTGCAGCAGGGCAGGCTTGGCACACC
>JADCEX010000161.1 GCA_020249825.1 Roseomonas sp. | reverse complement strand
GATAAGGTCCAGCCCGCCAGATGCGGAACCGATTGATGTCATGCTGGTTGCGCGCAAGCCCCTCAGCGCGGCTCCAGAAACATCGGCAGGCGCGGAGATGGTCTCAGGGTCAGGCGCATCACCGGCATGATATCTGCCCCAGGCTTGAGCTTGAGGCGGAAGCTTTGCGCCAGCGTGGCAAGGCAGATCATGGTCTCGTAGATACCGAACAGGGCGCCGGTGCAGACGCGCGGGCCCAGGCTGAAGGGGAGGTAGGTGTATCGCGCAGGCGGCGGCGCGCCGGGCAGGAAGCGTTCCGGGCGAAAGCTATCAGGTTCTGCCCAATGGGTGCGATGGCGGTGCACGATCCAAGGTGCGACAATCGCCAAAGAGCCGCGCGGCAACGGGATGCCGGCCACCACCGTATCCGCGGCCGCTTCCCGCGCCAGCAGCGGTATGGGCGGGTAAAGCCGGAGCGTTTCTTCCGCGATTGCTCGGGTAAAGGAAAGTTTCGGTAGATCTTCGATGCCTGGCGCACGGCCGCCCAGCACGCGCGCCAATTCTTCATGAAGCTTCGCTTCCGCATCCGGCGCCTGGGCCAGCAGGAACCAGGCCCAGGCAAGGACATTGGCTGTGGTCTCATGGCCTGCCAGGAAAAGCGTGATGGCTTCATTGCGGAAAGCGCGAAGGTCCATGGTGCCCGCCTGAGCCATGCTGCCGACCAGGCTTTCATCATGCTGCGCGGCTGCCAGCGCCCGGGTGATGAGTTGATCCACCACGGCATGGATCGCGCCGATTTGGCGACGCCGCCATAAGCCATGAAGCCGCGGCAGCACATCGTCAAGATCGAACATGGAAGCCATGTCAAGATGATCAATGCGCGCCTGATAATCGCTGAAAGCAACGGCCACCTTGTCAAGCTGGTCGCCGGTCAGGCTACGCCCGAAGATCGCGCGCGTGATGACCTGCGCGGCCAAGCGGGCCATTTCAGCGTGAAGTTCAAGCTCTGTTCCCGCGGGCAGGGCGGCCCAGCGGGTGCGCCATTCCTCAGCCACGGCGGTCATCACCGGCGTCAGCCGCGCCATGCGCGATGCGTGGGTCACGCCTTGCACCACTGGCCGGCGCGCCTTCCAGGTTGCGCCATCGGAAATGATCAGTCCATCGCCGAGCAGCGGTTCCAGGGCGTGGCGCATTTGTGGCGATTTGCGTTCAAAGATGCGGGGCTGCGCCTGCAAGACCTGTTGGATTGCCTCTGGCATGTTGAAGAAAAAAATCTGGCGCCGACCGATTTTTATTCGCGTCATCGCCGTGGCATAGGCGTTCTGGTTGAAGACCGAGAGCATGTTGCGCCGCCCGCGCAGATAAAGCTGCCAGATGGACAGCCGCCCGATATGGCGCGGCGGGTAGGGGGGCTGATATCCTTCTCCCATGCTTGTCAGCCTTGCCCGCGTGAGGTGGTGCGTGCAGCTATGCCGGAAGCGGCAGCTTGGCTGGAGCGATCAGCATATCGCCGCACCACCCAGCGCCCTTGGGCCGTACCTGCCCCGCCCTGCCCATGACCCATGACGCGAAGGTAGCCCCAATGGGCGGCATGGGGTTTGATTTCGGTCATGAGATGCCTCCGTGGGGGTAATGTGACGCGCAGCGGGGCTCAGGGCAACGCTTTCCTCTTGGGTCTTGGGCCAAGGCGTGTCTTAATCAGGTTTCTGATCAGGTTCGAGGAAGCCAAAACATGACCCCGCCCCGCAATTCCAATGCCGTTCGCGACATTGCCAATGTGCTGCACCCCTATACCGATGCCAAGGCGCATCAGATCAGCGGCCCGCTGGTGATCAGCCGCGGCAAGGGCGTGCGCATTTTTGATGATCAGGGGAAGGAATATATCGAAGCCATGGCGGGGCTCTGGTGCACCTCGCTCGGTTTTGACAATGAACGCCTGGTGCAGGCCGCGGCCAACCAGATGCGAAAGCTCCCCTTCTATCATTCCTTCACGGCCAAATCGCATGAGCCGATGATTGACCTGGCCGAGATGCTGATTGAGCGCGCGCCGGTGCCGATGAGCAAGGTGTTCTTCGCCAATTCCGGGTCTGAGGCGAATGACAGCGCGATCAAGATGATCTGGTACATGAATAATGCGCTTGGCCGGCCAGAGAAGAAGAAGCTGATTGCGCGCTTGAAGGGCTATCACGGCATTACGCTGGCGGCGGCTTCTCTGACCGGCTTGCCCGCCAATCACAAGCTGTTTGATGCGCCGATCGCGGGCGGGCGCTTCCACCACGTTGGCACACCGCATCATTACCACAATGCGAAGCCGGGCGAATCGGAAGAAGATTTCGCTACGCGCCTCGCGGAAGAATTGGACGCCTATATCATCAATGAAGGGCCGGAGACGGTCGCCGCTTTCTGGGCGGAACCGACCATGGGCGCGGGTGGCGTGATTGTGCCGCCACGCACCTATTTTGAGAAAATCCAGGCCGTTCTGAAAAAGCATGATGTGCTGTTTGTGGCCGATGAGGTGATTTGCGGCTTCGGGCGCACCGGCAATTACTGGGGCTGCCAGACTTTTGGCATCACGCCGGATATCCTGGTTTGCGCCAAGGCGCTTTCATCTTCCTATCTGCCGATCTCCGCCGTGATGGTGAATGAACGGGTCTTCCAGGGCATTGCCGAGGGGTCTTCCGCTGTTGGCACTTGGGGCCATGGCTTTACCTATTCCGGGCATCCGGTGGCAGCCGCGGTCGCGATTGAAACGCTCAAGATCTATGATGAGATTGACCTGATCGGCCATGTGAAATCCGTGGGTCCGCATCTGCAAGGCGAATTGCAGCGCCGCTTCGCCAATCACCCGATGGTAGGTGAGGTGCGCGGCGTTGGCATGGTGGGCGCGATTGAATTGGTGGAAGACAAGGCTGCCAAGAAGAACTTCGACCCCGCGCGCAAGATCGGGCCGCGTTTGGTGAAGCATGGCGAAGAACAGGGCGTGATCCTGCGCGCCATGATGAATGACAGCATCGGCTTCTCCCCGCCGCTGGTCATCACCAAGGATGAGGTGACGGAAATGCTCGATCGCGTTGAGCGTTCGCTGGATGCGCTTTCGGTGGAGCTGCGGCGGGAGAGTATTGCGGCGGTGTGACGCCGACGCGCTGCGTTGTTTGGGAAGCCCCGGTGCCGGAGCATTTTCAAGCCAAGTGGAAACACTTGGCGACTCGGAAAATGCGACCAAACGAAAAGTTTAGATTGTTTTCCTTGAACGAATGTGAATGGAAAATAATCTAAATGCCGGGGTTTTTCATTTCACTCCAAATAAAGCGGCCGCGTCACCGCGGTAACGCCCTCCATCCCAAGCAATTCCAGCCTGCCCGTTGCCGGGCACATCATGGCGGCCAAGCGTGAACCCTCATTCGCGATGGGCGGCGTGAGCCAGCCGAAGTCACTTGGCACTGGCCCGGCCAGCAGCGCTGTCATGGCGGCGTGGCGTTCGGCGCTATAGCGCCAACGTGGCGCGCCGGGATTGGCGATGCATTGCCAGCCATTCGCGGCAACCGCATTGGGCTTGGCTTCAATCACGGCATGCGATTCCTCTGCCCTTTCGATTACCGCAGCCTCGCCAGGTTGCGTGCCGGCAAGCGAAAAAATCGCGCCCGCTGCCAAGGGGGTATCGCGCAGCATGGCAAGGGCCGCCGCGTAATCGGGCGCCTTATCGCAAACCAGGCGCATCAGATGCGCCGGCGGCAGGCCGCCATGGCGCCAGCGTGCTGGCCGTGCGGCCAGCCAATCCACGGCAAGCCCAAGGAAATCTGCCCCGAACCGGCGCGCCATGCGTGCGATGGCGCGTTGCGGCAAGGGCGGCTGATTGATGGAAAGGCAAAAGCGCCCCGGCGCCAGTGCCGTGATCACCCCAACAAAGCCCGGCCAGCCGAGATTGAGCCAATCCCCTGCCGGCCCCGCCTGGCGAAACACGCAAAGCCGCTCGCCAAGCCCTTCCAAAGGCCAATCGAGCACGCGGAGCATGAAGGGCGCCTCTGCCGCGCCAAGCCCCACCGTGCAGCCCCATTCGAAGGAAAGATTGAGCGCATAGGCGCCCGCTCCCGGCAGGGCTGCCGCGATGGAATCGAGCTCATCCCTTAACGGATTATTATTGCGGCGCAGCCAATGGCGCGAAAGCCTGTCAGCTATCGCCAAGCCCGCTGGGGTATAGTGACCGCGCGCCCAAAGCCAAAGCGCTTGCGCGCGCACCGGCGCCGCGCGCATGGCGGCAAGCGAGGGTTGGGCTTCGGCACGCAGATCGAAAACGGGAATGGCGGGTAGCAAGGGCATGATCTCCTGCCACGCTATGTAGTGGTTAAAGCCCCTTCTGTCTGTGTCCGGATGCCAGAAAATATGCGCGCGTCGCAAAGGGGCGCGGCGCTGCGGTTTCAACCGGCACGGTTCTGGCCTAATGCGCTTGGTCATGACGCATCCCGGCTTGCCGCTTGCCATCGCTTTCATTGCCGCACCCTTTGTGGCCGTGCTGCAATCCAAAGCCATGGCGCCGCTGGCGCTGATTCCCATGGCGATCGCGCTTGGCCTTGGCTGGCGCGCCGGCTGGCGGCCCGGCCTGCCGCAAGGCGCGGTGCTGCTGCTTGGGCTGCTGCTGGCGAGCTGGGGGGCAGTTACGTCACTTTGGGCGCCTGATCCCGGGCGGGCGGCGCTGCTGGCAGTGACTTTGGCCGCGATGATGCTGCTGGCGCATGCTGCGGCAGGGGCGGCGCAAGGGGTGCGACTGATGCCCTGGATTGGTTTTGGGCTGGTAATTGGTTTGGCGGCGGCCTTGGGCGATTGGCAAAGCGGCAATGCGCTGCGTGCTGCCGTGCGCGGGCTCAAGGAAGTGCCGGCTGCGCTGATGTTCGGGCTGAAGCCGGCGGCCTCACTGATGGCGCTTTTGCTGCCCTTGGCATTTGCGCTGCCCTGGCCTTGGGTGGCGCGGGCTGCGCTTTTGGGGCTGGGTGCGGGGGTGCTGATCAGCCTGCCGGGGGAAACCGCGCGGCTTGCGACGCTTGCTGGGCTGGGCGCGGCGGTGCTTGGCCTGGTGGCACCGCGGGTCGGGCCAAGGCTGGTTGGGGCAGGGGTGGCATGCGTGATCCTGCTGATGCCCTTCCTGGTTGCCTTTGTGCCGCAAATCCCCTCGGCCAGCTTGCCGCCATCGGCGGTGCATCGGCTGGTCATCTGGGATTTCGCCGCCGCGCGCATTGCCGAAAAGCCGATCCTGGGCTGGGGGTTGGAAGCCAGCCGCGCCATGCCGGGCGGGTCCGCGCAGCCGGATGCGGCCACGCTGGATCGGCTGAATATCACCGCCCCGGCACTGCGCGATTTTGTGACCCAGCCGCATGCGGGACTGATGCCGTTGCACCCGCATAACGGCGCCTTGCAGCTTTGGCTGGAATTGGGCGGCATTGGCGCCTTGATCGGCGCGGCGCTGATGCTCGCACTTGGTGTTGCGGCATCGCGCAGCGCCGCACCGGCGGTGGGGGCGGGGATGCTCGCCTCAGCCGCCGTGACGGGGATGCTTTCCTTCGGCCTTTGGCAGGCCTGGTGGGTCGCGAGCCTATTGCTCGCGATGGTGGCGCTGGCGCTGGTGCCGCGACGGGTCTGAAGCCCTACCGCGCGCGGTCAATACAGAACCGCACCACTTCCACCATGGCGCGGCGTTCGGTGCTGTCCGGGAAAACATCCAGGGCCGCAATCGCCTTTTCGCCATAGCGGCGCGCGCGGGCAATTGTCTCACCAATCGTGTCGTACTTCGTCATCAGCGCCATGGCGGTGGCAAGATCAGCTTCCTGCTGTTCGCCTGCTTCCAGCACACGGCGCCAAAAGCCGCGTTCTTCCTCGCTCCCGCGCGCGAAGGCCAACAATACAGGCAGGGTGATTTTCCCCTCGCGGAAATCATCGCCCACTGTCTTGCCAAGCGCTTGCTGATCGGCAGCGTAATCCAGCGCGTCATCCACCAATTGAAAAGCGATCCCAAGCGCGCCGCCGTAATCGCAAAGTGCGGCCTGTTCTGCGCGGGGCCGATCCGCGATCACAGCGCCCACTTCGGTGGCGGCGGCGAAAAGTGCGGCGGTCTTGCCCTCGATCACCGCAAGATACTGGTCTTCCGTGGTCGCGGTATCATTCTGCGTCATCAATTGCAGCACTTCGCCTTCAGCAATTGTCGCGGCGGCGGTGGAGAGGATGCGCAGCACTTCAAGCGAGCCATCCGCCACCATCAATTGAAAGGCGCGGGCGAACAGGAAATCACCAACCAGCACGGAAGCCTTATTGCCGAATAGCGCATTGGCGCTGGCCTGGCCGCGCCGAAGCGCGCTTTCATCCACCACATCATCATGAAGCAGCGTCGCGGTATGGATGAATTCCACACAGGCCGCGAGCGAGACATGCCTTTCGCCCTGATAGCCGCAAAGCTTCGCCGCCGCCAAAGTCAGCAAGGGCCGGAGCCGCTTCCCGCCAGCGGCCACCAGATGCGCCGCCAATTGCGGAATCAGCGCAACCGGGCTTTGCATCCGCTCCACGATCAGGCGGTTGCAGGCTTCCAGATCCGCCTGGACAAGCGTTGTCAGCGCGGCCAGGGCATCTTCCCCCCGCCCCCGATCCTCGCCAGGCATATGCTGCGGCGCCAAATCCACTCTTGCTCACCTTTGAATGCGCGGCGCACCATAGGCGCCACATGCCGGACCGGCAAGCGAAAGGGCCGGTGGAGAGCATACAGCGGACCTGAGTATTGTTTACGTCGGGGATACCAGCCTGATGCTGTTGCCGGTTGGACGTCAGACTGAGATTTTTGTTGAAATTCGATCTTTCAATCCGATATCAAGTGACGTAAACAATAGGCTTGGAGAGCAACATGTTCCGGAAACCTCAATTTACTGCTGCCTCCTCCTCGGTCTCGGCGGATTCCCGGATGGCTGCCTATTCTCAAGGGGGCGCCGCACCCATGAGGAAACCTGGGTTCGCTTCCTTTCTTGATGGTGTTTTTTCAGGCTTCGGCGGCGCTAGCCTATTTCTCTCAGGCACGCTGCCGCCTCCGCTGGCTCCCAAAGCAGGTCTTCGGGATGATTGGGAAGCAGTTGGGCGCGATTTAACCGTCGCTATGAAGCGGTATGACCTCTCTCCAGAAGGGTGAGACGCCGGGGGATGAGCGCTCCCAAGGTTCGGCCTCCAAATTCCCAGAATCGGAGCCTTTAAAGGTTGAAGATAGTCCGACAGAAGTGATTGGAAAAGCTGCTGATGTGCTGCGCCCTTACGTTAAAGAACCAGCGCGTGTTCAACAAATTGCCACTAAAGTGGTTTCGGTAGCGGAATCCTTCTCGGGGCCTTTGCCACATCCCAAGCACTTGGCTTTGTATGAGAATACTATTCCTGGAAGTGGCGGAAAAATAGTTAGTATGGCTGAACGGGAGCAGAAGCATCGGCACCGGCTTCAAACCTATGAAATGTTTTACCCTTATCTTGGCCAACTACTTGGGTTTTTAGGATTTTTGGCTGCGATTTTTGGTGCGATCTATTTGGCCTTGCACGACAAACTTATTGTAGCGGGACTACTTGTGGGCGCGCCGGTGGTTGGCGCTATTGGCTGGTTTGTCAAATCGCGGGTGTCATTGGGCCGCACCGAAGAGAGTAAGCCAATATCCGAAACCGGGAAGAAAAATTCGCCGAAAAAACGGCGTTAGAACTGTGGATGGAATTCATAATGGAAGTTCGCCTTACGATAACGACGATGGTTGCCGAAGGTCATCATCTAGATTTTTAGTGAGTATCAGTAAACCGTGCATCATTAGCGTTTTCCTGCTTTATTGTCGTGATCATCGGAATGATGGCTTCCCCGTGCGTGATGAAGATTCTCTTGAGGTAGAATGCATCCTGCGTGAGGCAGGGGAGGAAGAAGGCACGTGACCTCCTCACCTGAAGACTTCACCGAGGACCGCCTGATGAATGGCCGCGTGGCGCTGCGCCAGCCGCAAACGGGATTCCGTGCCGGGCTGGATGCGGTGCTGCTGGCCGCCTTTGTCCGGGCCAAGCCGGGAGAGACCGTGCTGGAAGCCGGCCCCGGTAGCGGTGCTGCCTTTCTGTGCCTTGCTGCCCGTGTGCCGGGGCTTCAGATCCGCGCGGTGGAGCGCGAAGCCGCCATGGCGGCGCTGGCGCGCGAGAATGCCGCGCAGGCCGGGCTGGCGGTACGGATCGAACAAGGGGATGTCGCCGATCTGGCACTGGCGCGCGCCCTTGGCCCCGTGGCCCATGGCTTCGCCAATCCGCCCTATTGGCCGGGCGGCACGCCGCCACCAGGCGCCATTCGCCGCGCTGCGACGCATGAGGCGGGGCCGGGCCTCGCGGATTGGGTGCGGTTTCTGGCCGCCGCCATTGCACTGCGCGGCAGCCTGAGCCTGATCCTGCCGGCCGCGCGTTTTGATGCTGCGGTGGCGGCGATTCGTGGGTCCGGCTTCGGCGCCGTGGAATTACTGCCGCTTTGGCCGCGCGCCGGGGTTCAGGCCAAACGGGTTTTGCTTCGTGCCCGCAAGGGGGCGCGCAGCCCGGCAAGGGTCCTGCCTGGGCTGGTATTGCACGAAGCCGATGGCCGTTTCACCGCGGCCGCCGAAGCGATCCTGCGTGATGCAACTGCCCTGAACCCAGATTAGCTTTCGCGTGCTTCCGGGTGGCGCAACAGCCAAAGCCTTTCATGCGCGGCGACCAGGCTTTCGATGCTCTTGCGGCGATTGCTGTCCGAACCGGAACTCGGCCGTTTCAGCATCTTTTCCAGAATGACCAGCAGATCATTCGCCACTTCGAAATCGGATTGGTCACAGGCGTGATGAAAGGCAATCAGGATCTTGTCGGATAATCTTCTGGTATGCCTCGGCCCACCGGCTGCGCCACGTTCAGCGCTGCCCTCCCTGTCGTAGAGGTCGTTTTCCATCAAGCATCCCTTTTTTTGCTCCGAATTTTTTTCGGTATGACAGATTTGGCTCGTAGCAGAATATCATTCGACGTGAAAGCAGGTAGCGGCTCAAAGCTGGCGCAATTGCCCCTTGATGGCGGCGGCGATGGTCTCGGG
>JADCEX010000160.1 GCA_020249825.1 Roseomonas sp. | reverse complement strand
CGCCGCACCATCTTCACGCGTCGCGCTGCCTTTCTTGGTGCGGTGCAATTGGGCGCGCTCGGCTTTCTTGGCCATCGGCTCTATCGCTTGCAGATTGAAGAAGGCCGGCGCTACGCCACACTCGCTGAAGAAAACCGTGTCAGCGCCAGGCTTTTCGCCCCACCGCGCGGGCGTATTTTGGATCGGCGCGGTGAAGTGGTGGCGGGCAATCGGCTGAATTGGCGCGCTTTGCTGGTTGCGGAACAAACGGCGGATGTCACCGCCACGATCGAAACCTTCTCCCGCATCGTGCCCTTGCAGGATCACGAAAAGGCGCGGATCGAACGCGATATTCGCCGCAATCGCCGCTTCGTGCCTGTGATCCTGCGCGAATTCCTGAACTGGGAGGAAATGGCGGCGATTGAGGTGAATGCGCCCGATCTGCCCGGTGTTTCGGTGGATATGGGCACCACGCGCATCTATCCCGAAACCGAACATCTGGCGCATGTGCTTGGCTATGTCGGCACACCCACCGAACAGGAAGCGGGCGATGAGGGCATCGTCAACCTGCCCGGCATGCGTGTTGGGCGCGCGGGGTTGGAGCGTTTCCATGACCGTGTGCTGCGTGGCCGCGCGGGCGCAGTGCAGGTTGAAGTCAATGCGCTTGGCCGTGTGATCCGTGAATTGGATCGGCGCGAAGGCATTCCGGGCCAGGATGTGCAAATCTCGGTCGATGCCGGGCTGCAAAGGGCCATTCGTGACAAGATTGATGAAGGCACTACCGCTGTGCTGTTGGATGCGCGCAATGGCGAAGTGCTTGCGATGGCGACCAAGCCTTCCTTTGATCCCAATATCTTCAATTCCGGCGTCAGCGCGGCACAATGGCGGCAATGGACTGCATCGCGTTCCACACCGCTGATCAATCGGGCGACCAATGGGCTTTACGCGCCCGGGTCCACCTTCAAGATGGTGGTGGCGCTTGCGGCGCTGGAAGCCAAGGTCTGCCGGCCCGGCGATATCGTGCATTGCCCCGGCCATTTCGACTTTGGCGATACGCGCTTTCATTGCCACAAGCAAAGCGGCCATGGCGGGATGAATATGCGCACGGCCATTTCGGCAAGCTGCGATGTGTATTTCTACGAAATGGCGCGCCGCACCGGCATGGACAAGATCGCCGCCATGTCGCATCGCTTCGGCCTTGGCGTGGATTTGGAGATTGAATTGCCCGGCACGCGCCGCGGCCTGGTGCCCACCCGTGGCTGGCGGCAAGCCCAAGGCCACCCTTGGAATATTGGCGATACCATCGTGCATGGCATCGGCCAGGGCTTTTATCAGCTGACACCCCTTTCCCTTGCCGTAATGACTGCAAGGCTCGCCACAGGCCGCGCGGTGCAGCCGCATCTGACACGCGCCATTGCCGGCCAGCCGGTGCGCGGCAGCAGGCCAGAGGATTGGCCATCCCTCGGCATTCCGGAAGCCGATATGCGCGTGGTGCGCGAAGCCATGTGGGCCGTTGTGAATGGCGGCGGTACGGCGGGCGCGGCGCGGCTGCCCGGCCAATTGGGCGTCATGGCCGGCAAGACCGGCACAACGCAGGTCCGGCGTGTTTCCCGCGAACAGCGCGAAAGGGGTTTTAATGTCGCGACCCTGCCGCGCGAGTGGCGCCCGCATGCCCTGTTTGTCGCTTACGCGCCTTATGACAATCCGGTCTTCGCCCTTTCGGTGATAGTGGAACACGGCACCAGCGGTTCGGGCGCCGCCGCACCCTTGGCGCGCGATATTCTGGTGGAAGCCTTCCAGCGCCTGCCCATCACGCCCCAGCCGCGTGATCCGCGCGTGGCGGAGCTTGGCCGGTGATTTTTGAACGCCGCCTGCTGACCGAAAGCCGCGGCGCTGGCCTGGTTTCCAAGCTTTGGCGCGTGCCCTGGCTTTTCGTGCTGCTGCTGGGCGGTATTGCGGCCATTGGCTATGTCGCGCTTTGGACAGCGGGCAGCGGTAATCCTGATGCCTATGCGCAGAAACACGCGCTGCGCTTTGGCTTCTGTCTGGTGATCATGCTGAGCATTGCCTTCATTGATATCAGGATCATCCTGCGCTTTGCCTGGGCGGGCTATGCCTTCGCCCTCGCGCTCCTGGTGCTGGTGCTGTTTCACGGCAATGTCGGCAAGGGCGCGCAGCGTTGGCTGGATATCGGGCCGGTGCAATTGCAGCCATCGGAGCTGATGAAAATCATGCTGGCGCTGGGATTGGCAGCCTGGTTTCATCGCGCTTCCTGGGAACGCATGGGCAATCCGCTATTCCTGATCCCGCCCGCGCTGATGGTACTGGTACCGGTCGGCCTGATCCTGAAGCAACCCAATCTCGGCACCGCCTTGATCACTGCCATGATTGGCGCTGCGGTGTTTTGGTCCGCCGGCATGCGCTGGTGGAAATTCGCGCTGGTGGCGGGGGCTGCCGCCATCGCTGCGCCCATCGCCTATGATCATTTGCGCGATTATCAGCGCGCGCGCATCACGACCTTTCTGGACCCGGAGAGCGATCCGCTGGGTGCGGGCTACAACATCATCCAATCCAAGATCGCACTTGGTTCGGGCGGGATGTGGGGCAAGGGCTTCCTGCAAGGCACGCAGGGGCATTTGAACTTTTTGCCGGAAAAGCAGACGGATTTCATCTTCACCCTGATCGCCGAGGAATTCGGCTTCATCGGCGCCATCGCCACACTCTTCATGCTGCTATCGGTGATTGTGTTCTGCTACATCGTCGCCTTCCGGTCGCGCCATCAATTCGGCCGGCTGCTCGCGATTGGGCTTGGCACCAATTTCTTTCTCTATGTCTTTGTGAATGTCGCCATGGTCACCGGCGCCATTCCTGTGGGCGGCGTGCCGCTGCCGCTGATCAGCCATGGCGGTTCGGCCATGCTGACGGTGATGATCGGCTTCGGTCTGCTGCTTTCGGCCTATGTGCATCGAGACGCCGAATTGGGACCGATGCGTGAGTAGCGCGCGGCTGCTGCTGGCTTGGGTGTTGGCCGGGCTGGTGGCGGGCATCGTGCTACATCTTTCGGGCAATAGCGCTTACGCCACCATCGCCTGGGCTGCGGCTTCCCTGCCGGTTGCGCTGCATGTCGCGATTGGCGTGGTCCGCTCCCTTTTGGGTGGGCGGCTTGGCGTGGATGTCATTGCGCTTTTCTCCATCCTGGGCGCGCTGGCGCTGGATGAGGCCGCCGCCGCCGCCGTGATCGCGCTGATGGTGGCAGGTGGCGAGGCTTTGGAATCCTGGGCCGAGGGCCGCGCGCAAGGGGCACTGACGGAACTTCTGGCCCGCGCCCCGCGTGGTGCGGCGCGCATCCACAATGGCGAGATCAGCGACATCACGCTGGATGCCATCGCGCCCGGTGATCTGCTGCTCGTCCGCCCCGGCGAGACCGTGCCCGCCGATGGCAGTTTGGAAGATGCCGGCGCGACGCTGGATGAAAGCATGCTGACCGGGGAGCCTCTGCCCGTTTCGCTTAACCAAGGGGCGAGGCTCCGCAGCGGCGCCGTCAATGCCGGCGGCGCCTTTCGGATGCGCGCCAGCGCCGGGGCAGCCGGCAGCACCTATGCCGCCATCATCCGGCTGACCCAAGCTGCGGCACAGTCTCGCGCGCCGCTGGTCAGGCTCGCGGATCGTTGGGCGATTGGTTTTATTTTGCTGACAGCGCTGCTGGCCGGCGCGGCCTGGGCCATCACGGGCGATCCGCGCCGCGCGCTGGCGGTGCTGGTGGTGGCCACCCCCTGCCCGCTGATCCTGGCCGCCCCCATTGCGCTGGTCGCCGGCATTGGTCGCGCAGCACGGCGCGGCATTGTGGTGAAGGGCGGCGCGGCCTTGGAACGGCTGGCGCGCATTCGCACCGTGATTTTCGACAAGACTGGGACGCTGACCCCTGGCAGGCCGAGGCTCGCGGGGATTGAGGCCGATGCCTCGCTGGGCCGCGATGCCGCGCTGCGCCTGGCCGCTGCCCTCGCTCAGGCGTCCACCCATCCGGTTTCGGTCGCGCTGGTCGCTGCTGCCCGGGCGCGGGGCTTCGATCTGCCCGTGCCCGAGAGCGTTGAGGAAACCCCCGGCGGCGGGCTTTCCGGCCAAGTAGATGGCAAGGCGCTGACACTCGGCAGTGAGGGTTTTTTGCTGGGCCGCGAGATGGGGCCGGAAAACGGGCTTTTCGCCGCAGCGTTGGTCAGTGCGGCAGGCTCGGTCGCGTGGTTGGCGGTGGAAGGGCGCGCGGCGGCGGCCTTCATCATGGCCGATGGCCTGCGGGAAGAAGCACCCCGTGCCGTCCGCGCGCTGCGCCAATTGGGCATTGAACGCATCGTGATGGTGACTGGGGATCGCGCCGCCGCCGCCACCCCCATCGCGGCTGCCTTGCGGCTGGATGCCATGCTGGCGGATCGCGACCCTGCCGGGAAACTCACCGCGCTGAAGGCCGAACGCGGGCCGGTTGCCATGGTAGGCGATGGGGTGAATGACGCGCCGGTGCTGGCCGCTGCTGATGTTGGCATTGCCATGGGCGCGCATGGCACGGCGGCGGCGGCAGAAGCGGGCGATGTTGTGCTGCTGGCAGATAGGTTGGACCGCACAGCGGAAGCCATTGCCATTGCGCGGCGTGCCCGGCGCATTGCGTTGCAGGCCATTCTGCTCGGCATGGGGCTTTCGATGCTGGCGATGATGGCGGCGGCCTTTGGTTGGCTCAGCCCGCTTGCCGGGGCGTTGTTGCAGGAAGGGATTGATGTCGCGGCCATTCTTTACGCGCTGCGCGCCCTGCTGCCCGGCGATGGTGCCGTGGCGCGGCTTTCCGAAGAAGCGGGGCTTGCCGCGCGCGTCGCCGAACATGCGGGGCTCCGCGATTTGGCCGAGGCGCTTCGTGGCGCCGGCGAAAACCTGGATGACCGCCCCGCCCAGCTTGCCGCCTTGCGGGCCTTGGAACGGCGGCTCCGTGATGAATTGCTGCCGCACCAGGCCGCCGAGGAAAGCGCGCTTTACCCCGAAGCCGCCGCGCGCCTGGGTGGGCAGGACCCGCTTGGCGTCTTGCTGCGGATGCATACTGAAATCGAGGGCCTGGCCGAGCGGTTTTCAGCGCTTTTGCCACTGGCTGAAGCGCCGGGCGGCTTTGCCGAGGTAGCGCCCGCTATCCGGCGCACGCTATTTGCGCTTGAAGCCCTGCTGGCGCTGCATCTGACCGCCGAGGAAGAAGCGCTGGCCGGCCTCACCGGGCCTGAGGATGGCGCTTCGCATTCCCCTCGCTAATCCTATGCGTTCTGCGCTAAAGCCCTTTTCGACATGAGCACGCAACCAACCGAATCCGAAGCGCCAAGCCGCGACGGGCTTTGGCCCATGCCGCCCGGCCCGCCGCATGAGGAACGCCATTTTACGCAGAATGAGGTGGTGCGTGATCTGGTGATCGGCACTGCCGATGGCCTGACCGTGCCCTTTGCTTTGGCGGCCGCCTTGTCCGGCGCGGTCGCGGCCAATCCGCTGATTGTCACGGCGGGTCTTGCGGAAATCGCAGCGGGCTGTGTTGCCATGGGGCTTGGCGGGTATCTGGCAGCGCGTACAGAGGCCGAGCATTTCACCGCCGAACGCAAGCGCGAAGAAGAAGAAACCGAAATCTACCCGGATCGCGAACGCTGGGAAGTGGCGGCGATCCTCCATCGCTATGGCGTGCGCGGAGATGCTTTGCGCGCAGCGGTGGATAGCATCTGCGCCGATAAGCGCCGCTGGGTGGATTTCATGATGCGCTTCGAATTGGATTTGAAGGAACCGCAGCCCGATCGCGCGGCGCGTTCCGCGGTCACGATTGGCGGCGCCTATGTGGTGGGAGGGTTATTGCCGCTTTTGCCCTATATGCTGCTGGACAGCACAAAGCAGGCCTTGGTGATTTCCGCCTGCATCACCGGCGTGGCGCTGGCGGGGTTTGGCTGGCTGAAGGCGAAAGCAACCGGCCTGCCTGCAGGGCGCGGCGCGGTGCAGACGCTGTTCATTGGCGGGCTTGCTGCGGGTGTTGCGTATACGGTGGCGAAGTTGGTGGGGGGTTGATACCCCCATTCACAAGGCCCGATTGGCGCGCGCCACCACTGCTTCAAACAGCACCTGACAACCGGCTTCCTCTTCTTCCGGCATGATGCTTTCGGCTTCGTTATGTGAAAGCCCATCCTTG
>JADCEX010000016.1 GCA_020249825.1 Roseomonas sp. | reverse complement strand
GGCCCCATTCGAGCCTTGACCGGCAGACGCCGGACGAGGCCTATTTCACCGCGCTGCCATCAATCCCGATGGCGGCATAACCAAGGCAGAGACCCACTTAGGAAACGCACCAGAACTGTTCAAACAAACCGAGCCAGTTCTGTAAGCCAGCTTCGTGGTTGAGAATGCAATAAATCGCGGCGAATTTTCGCTGAAAACGGAAAAAAGACCCATGACACAACGCGCTGATGTAAACCGCTTGGGCAAGGCTGAGCGCGCTCAGATTTTCGGCGCGGGCGAAGCCGCGCTGGCCAATGGCGCCTTTGGCTTTGGCGATCTGATGGCCGAGCTTGTCTATGGCCAAATCTGGAACCGGCCCGGGCTTTCCCGCCAGGACCGCATGGCGGTGACGCTTGCCTTGCTCTGTTCCGTGCAAAATCAGGCGCAGTTGCGCCGCCATATCGCCGCCGCGCTGAAGCTTGGCCTGACGCCGCGCGCCATTGCCGAGATTTTCATCCAGATCGGCATTTACCGGGGCTTCGCCGCATCCGAAACCGCACTGGAAACTGCTTTGGCGGTCTTTGCTGAGGAAGGCATCACGCTTGAAGCCGACCCACCGCGCAGTGATTCGCTGGAAGCGCTGATGGAACGTGGCCGAGACCTGCAAGGCGCGCTGCATGCGGAACGTCGGCATGAAGGCCATGCTGCGCCAGATAACCCCGTCACGGGCAGCATTTATCCGCTGGTGGTGCAGTATTGCTATGGCGAGATCTGGGATCGGCCAGGGCTTGATCGGCGGGTACGCGCCATTTGCGCTGTCGCATCCTTCGCCGCGCTGGATCATGATATTCTGCTACGGAAATTCATCCTCTCCGCGCTGAATATCGGTGCCAGCCGGGGTGACATCATTGAAGCGCTGATCCAGGGCGGGCCTTACAATGGCTTTGCCTTCATGCTGAAGGCGTTGAATATCGCGCAGGAAGCCTTTGCCACGCTGGACAAGGCTTGAAGGCAAGCATGCTGAAGGCTCGTCTTTATCTGGCATTGCTGCTGACCGTGCTGCTTGCGGCCTGCGCCGTAGCGCCGCCGGCACCAAGGGAAGCGCCGCTTTCCTATCCGCCCCTCGCGCGGGAACGCATGCTCCGCATCGCCATCGCGGAATGGGAAGAATGGGGGCGGCAGATTTCGGACCGGCAGCCGGGGCCAGCGCAGGAATCGGACCCCGCCGGCTTTCCGCGCCTGCAAGCCTATTGGCAGGTGGTGCCGGAAGGGCGGGACATTATCACACGCAACCGCGCGCTTTTCCGCGCGGGGTATGAAGGGCAATGGCAGCAGGATGCCTGGTCCGCCGCCTTCATTTCTTTTGTGATGCAGACAGCAGGGATTGATGCGCGGGAATTCCGGCCTTCTGCCGCGCATGGCACCAGCATTGATGGCATGGTCGCCGATGCGCGGGAATTTCCGGGCCAAGCGCCCTTCATCCCGCATCGGGTGCGGGACCGCGTTGCTCAGCCAGGGGATTTGCTCTGCGCCGATCGTTCGCGCGCGCCGCTGGCCCATTGGCAGGACCGCGCCGGGGATCAGGGGCGGTTCCGGCCCATGCATTGCGATATTGTCATCCGCAACCATCACGGCATGGTTGAAGCCATTGGGGGCAATATCCGCGATGCGGTGACGCTGGCGCGCTTCCCAACCGACCGACGCGGCATTTTGCTGCCCGCCCCCCCTGGCGCGCCGCAATGGTTCGCCATATTCGAAAACCGACTTGGGCGGCTGCCGCCCTGGACCGCTTCGCCCAACCCGGAGGCTTCACGCCCGTGACTGATCTTTTCTCCCCGCTGACTTTGCGCGGCGTTACCTTTTCCAACCGCATCGGCGTGGCGCCCATGTGCCAGTATTCCTGCCATGATGATGGCATTCCAACGGAATGGCATTTGGTGCATCTGGGCGCGCGCGCTGCCGGGGGCGCTGGCATGGTGATGGTGGAAGCCACCGCCGTGACCGCGGAAGGCCGGATCAGCCCCGGCGATGTCGGCATTTGGTCTGACGCGCATCTGCCGAGCCATATGCAATTGGCATCAGCACTTGCCGCGCTTGGCACTGTGCCGGCGATTCAATTGGCCCATGCCGGGCGCAAGGCATCGCGCAAGCAGGCCTGGTTGCCCGGCCCGGCCGAGCCTTCCTGGGAAACCCTTGGCCCCTCGGCCGAGGCCTTTGGCGATTTCATGCCGCCGCGCGCCATGACGGAAGCCGATATCGCCGCGACCATCGAAGCCTTCGTCGCCGCCACCAGGCGTTCCATCAAGGCGGGTTACCGGCTGATCGAATTGCATGCCGCGCATGGCTATTTGCTGCATCAATTCCTGAGCCCGCTTTCCAATAAGCGCAATGATCGCTGGGGCGGGGATTTTGAAGGCCGGTCCCGCCTGCCGCTGGAAATCGCCGCCGCCATGCGCGCTGCCATGCCAGCCGATGCGGTGCTGGGTGTGCGCGTTTCGCATACGGATTGGGTGGAAGGCGGCTGGACCACGGAAGAAACCGTGGAGCTTTCGCGCCGCTTCAAGGCGATTGGCGTGGATTTCATGGATGTGTCTTCCGGCGGCAATGATCCTCGCCAGCAAATCCCTCTGGGGCCTGGCTATCAGGTGCCAGGTGCGGCGGCGGTGAAAAAAGGTGCCGGCATCGTCACCGCCGCGGTCGGGCTGATCACGGAAGCCAAGCAGGCCCAGGCCATTCTGGATGAAGGCCATGCGGATTGGATCTATCTGGCCCGCGTGCTGCTGCGTGACCCCTATTGGCCCTTGCATGCGGCGGCGGAACTTGGCCGCACCGAAGCTGTGCCAACGCCGCCGCAATATGATCGGGGCTGGAATGCGCTCGGCAAGACGAAAATGGCCATGCCCATCGCCAACCCCATGCCACGCTTGGGATGAGCACGCGCTTTTCCTTCGACAATAGCTATGCCCGCCTGCCGGAACGCTTCTACATCCGGCAGGCACCCATTGCTGTGGCGGCGCCTCGGCTGGTGTTTTTCAACGCGCCGCTTGCCGAAGCACTTGGCCTTGATGCGGCGGCGCTTGCAGGCGCCGAGGGGGCGGCGATTTTCGCCGGCAATCTTGTGCCGGATGGCGCGGAGCCACTCGCCATGGCCTATGCCGGCCATCAATTCGGCGGGTTCAGCCCGCGCCTTGGCGATGGTCGCGCGCTTCTAATGGGTGAAGTGATTGGCCGTGACGGGCAGCGGCGCGATATCCATCTGAAAGGCAGCGGGCGCACGTTGTTTTCACGCGGAGGCGATGGCCGCGCCGTGCTGGGGCCGATGCTGCGCGAAGCAATCATCAGCGAAGCCATGGCAGCGCTTGGCGTGCCGACGACGCGCGCGCTGGCGGTGGCGATGACAGGCGAGGCAGTGCTGCGCGAAAAACTGCAACCAGGCGCGGTGCTGGCGCGCGTGGCGGCCAGCCATATCCGTGTCGGCAGCTTTCAGTATTTCGCCGCGCAGGAAGATCAGGAAGCGCTGAAGATCCTCGCGGATTTCGCCATTGCGCGGCATGATCCTGCGGCGGCACATGCGGAAAACCCCTATGCCGCGTTGCTCACTGGCGTGATTGCGCGGCAAGCGAAGCTGATCGCGACCTGGCTGCATATCGGCTTCATCCATGGCGTGATGAATACCGACAATATGACCATCAGCGGTGAGACGATTGATTACGGCCCCTGCGCCTTCATGGATGCCTATGATCCCGCAACGGTATTGAGTTCGATTGATCATGGCGGGCGCTATGCCTATGCCAATCAGCCACGCATGGCGCAGTGGAATCTGGCGCGGCTTGCGGAGGCACTTTTGCCGCTTTTGGCAGAACAGGAAGAAGCCGCGCTGGAGCTTGCGCAAGCGGCCCTTGGTGCCTTCGCCCCCGCCTTTGAAGCCGCGTATTTCGATGGCTTCGCGCGCAAGATCGGCATTGCGCAGCGCATGCCGGAAGATACCGCGCTGATCGAGGATTTACTCCGCCGCATGGCGGAACAGGGCGCTGATTTCACCCTGACGTTCCGCGCCTTGGCGGATGCGGCGGCAGGCGATACTGGGGCAGCCCGCGCGCAATTCTCCGACCCGGCAGCGTTTGATTCCTGGGCCGAGGGATGGCGCGCAAGGTTGGCACAAGAAGCTGACCCAGCGCGGCTGATTCGCGCCAGCAACCCAGCCTTCATCCCGCGCAATCATCTGGTGGAGGCCGCGATCCGCGCCGCCGAGGACCGCGATGATTTCCGCCCCTTTGAGGCGCTGATGGCCGTATTGGCGCGGCCCTTTGATGCTCAGCCGGAAAACACCGTTTATGCCAGCCCGCCCAAGCCCGAAGAACGCGTGCTGGCCACCTTCTGCGGGACCTGAGCCTGTTGCCTTTTGGTCGAAACAGGACCACATAGGTCCGGAAACCCCCTCCCATCCAAAGGGCCAATCCATGTTCATCGAAACCGAAGCCACCCCCAACCCCGCCACGCTGAAATTCCTGCCAGGCCGGGATGTGATGGGCGATCGCGGCACGGCGGATTTCACCAGCACCGAGGAAGCCGCAGGACGTTCCCCGCTGGCTGAGCGGCTGTTTGGCCTGGGTGAAGTCGCGCGCGTGTTCTTCGGTTCGGATTTCGTGACCGTGACCAAGACCTTGGATGCCGATTGGCAGATGCTCCGCCCGCAGGTGCTGGGCGCCATCATGGAACACTACCTGGCCGGCATGCCCATTCTGGAAGGTGCCGCGGCCGAAGAACATGCCGAGGATTTTGAGCCGGCCGATCAGGAAATCGTCCTGCAAATCAAGGAATTGCTGGACACCCGCGTGCGCCCGGCGGTGGCGAGCGATGGCGGCGATATCGTGTTCCGCGGCTTCCGGGATGGTATTGTGCGGCTGCGCATGCAGGGTGCTTGTTCCGGCTGCCCATCTTCCCGCGCCACGCTGAAGCATGGCGTGGAAAACATGCTGCGCCATTACGTGCCGGAAGTGGTGGCGGTGGAGCAGGTGGAAGCCTGACGCTATAGCCCTTTTTTCCTGCCGCCTTAACGGAGCCATTTCATGTCTGAAACCGCCGCCCCGCTCGATGACCTCGCGCTCGACCAGCTTTTTCGCGCCGCGCGCACCCAGAACAAGTGGCAGGACCGGCCCGTGCCGGATGCCAAGCTGCATGAGCTTTACGATCTGCTGAAATGGGGCCCGACTTCGGCCAATTCTTCCCCCGCGCGCTTTGTCTTTGTGCGCACGCCGGAAGGCAAGGCGAAGCTCAAGGAAGCGCTTTCCGCCGGTAATACCGAGAAAACCATGACCGCGCCGGTCACGGTGATTGTTTGCTACGACAGCTATTTCTACGACAAGCTCGGCCAGCTTTTCCCGCATGCAGATGCCAAGCCCTGGTTCACCTCCAGCCCTGAATTCGCGGAAAAGACCGCGTTTCGCAATGGCTCGCTTCAGGGCGCTTATCTGATGCTGGCGGCGCGCGCCATCGGGCTTGATGTCGGCGCCATGAGCGGCTTTGACAATGCCAAGGTCGATGAGCTGTTCCTGTTCGGCACCGGCTGGAAGTCCAACTTCCTGGTCAATCTGGGCTATGGCGACCCCGCTGGCCTGTTCCCGCGCAGCCCTCGGCTTTCCTTTGATGAGGCCGCGCGGCTGGAATAGGCGCGCTGCGCCCGTCGGCTTTGACCCCGGCGGGTTCTGGATGGAGCATTTCAAGCCAAGTGGCATCACTTGGCGACTCGGAAAATGCGACCCAGCAATGGTTTAGAGCATGTCCAGCCTGCATAATCTGGCGCTTCGGGAGTGGACATGCTCTAAGGCAGTCAAACCAGCAATTTGAGAGACTGCCTTGAACAAGCCGCTGCCCAATTCCTTCCGCCAGGGGCCTGATGCCCGTGGCCGCTTCGGCCCTTATGGCGGGCGTTTCGTCGCCGAAACCCTGATGCCGCTAATCCTCGAGGTTGAAAAAGCCTATGAGGAAGCGAAGCGCGACCCTGCCTTCATGAATGAATGGCGGCGCCTGCTGACCCATTATGTGGGTCGGCCTAGCCCGCTGTGGTTCGCGGAACGCCTGACGCAGAAACTCGGCGGCGCCAAAATCTATTTCAAGCGTGATGAGCTGAACCATACCGGCGCACATAAGATCAATGCGGTGCTGGGGCAGATCATGCTGGCCAAGCGCATGGGCAAAACGCGCATCATCGCGGAAACCGGCGCCGGGCAGCATGGCGTTGCCACCGCGACTGCCTGCGCGCTGTTCGACCTGCCTTGCACCGTGTTCATGGGTGCGACCGATGTGGAACGCCAGCAGCCCAATGTTTTCCGCATGAAGCTGTTGGGTGCGGAGGTTGTGCCAGTGACCTCGGGCGCTGCCACGCTGAAGGATGCGATGAACGAAGGGCTGCGTGATTGGGTCGCCAATGTGCGCGATACCTATTACTGCATCGGCACTGTCGCCGGCCCGCATCCCTTCCCGATGATGGTGCGCGATTTCCAATCTGTGATTGGTACTGAAGCGCGCGAGCAAATGCTGGCTGCTGAAGGGCGCCTGCCGGATTTGCTGGTGGCGGCGATTGGCGGCGGTTCCAATGCCATGGGGCTATTCTACCCCTTCCTGGATGATTCAAGCGTTGCGATGCATGGCGTGGAAGCCGCCGGCAAGGGTGTGGATACGGAAGAACACGCGGCGTCGCTCACGAAGGGCCGCCCCGGCGTGTTGCATGGCAATCGCACCTATCTGTTGCAGGATGAATTCGGCCAGATCCTGGAAGCGCATTCGATCAGCGCCGGCCTGGATTATCCCGGTGTTGGCCCCGAACACGCCTGGCTGCATGACATCAAGCGCGTGGAATACATGAGTGCGACGGATGATGAGGCGCTATCGGCCTTCCAGCTTTGTTCGCGCATGGAAGGTATCATCCCCGCTTTGGAACCGGCGCATGCGCTGGCGCATGTGATCAAGATCGCGCCAAGCATGCCGAAGGATAAGCTGATCATCATGAATATGTGCGGGCGCGGGGATAAGGATATCTTCACCGTGGCGCGCGCCCTTGGCGTTTCGATGTGAGTGTCATGAGCCAAACGTCACGCATCGCCGCGCGCTTCGCTTCCCTTCACGCCGAAGGGCGCGGCGCCTTGATCCCGTTTCTGGAAGCCTTTGATCCGGATCGTGCGACATCCATGGAAATCCTGCTCGGCTTTCCGGCGGCGGGCGCGGATTTGATTGAAATCGGCTGCCCCTTCACGGACCCCATGGCCGATGGCCCAACCGTGCAGCGCGCCGGTCAGCGCGGGCTGAAGGCGGGCGCGACGCTTGCCGGCACGCTGCAAATGGTGCGTGACTTTCGTGCCGGAGATGCCGCAACGCCGATCATCCTGATGGGCTATTACAATCCCATCCTGTCCTATGGCGCCAGTTTCTGCGCTGATGCGGCAGCGGCGGGCGTGGATGGCCTGATCATTGTGGATGTGCCGCCGGAAGAAGCGGATGAGATTGAACCCCAAGCGCGCACTGCCGGGCTTGATATGATCCGCCTGATTGCGCCGACCACGGATGAAGCGCGGCTGCCCAAAGTTTTGGCCGCGACATCCGGCTTCATCTATTACGTCGCCATCACCGGCATCACCGGCACACGCAGCGCGACCGGCGCTGAATTGGCCGAAGCCATTCCGCGCATCCGCAAACACACCAAGCTGCCAATCGCGATTGGCTTTGGCGTGCGCACGCCGGAACAAGCGGCTGAGGCCGCACGCATTGCCGATGGCGCCGTGGTGGCTTCCGCATTGATTGATGTTCTGGCGGGCGATCTGGACGCGGAAGGCCGCGCCAAGCCTGGCACGGCGCAGAAGGTGCTGGACCAGGTTGCGGCGCTGGCTGCGGCGGTGCGGAGCGTGAAGAAGGGCGCCTGAAGGCGTCGCTTAGGTTGTTGAGAGGAAGAGTGTAATGACCTCCCCCATTGGTCCCCTTTCCGGTTTGCGTGTGCTTGATCTGACACGCGTTCTTGCCGGCCCCACTTGCACCCAAATGCTGGGCGATCTGGGCGCGGAAGTGATCAAGATTGAACGCCCGGAAGCGGGTGATGATACGCGCGGCTTCGCGCCACCCTTCGTGCCAAACACGAAGGAAAGCGCGTATTTCGTTGGCGTCAATCGCAACAAGAAATCCGTCACACTTGATATCGCCAAGCCCGAGGGTCAGGCGATCATCCACAAGCTGTTGGAACATTGCGATATCCTGGTGGAAAACTTCAAGGTCGGCGCCTTGGCCAAATACGGCCTGGGCTATGAGCAATTGGTCAAGACCCATCCGCGCCTGATCTATTGTTCTATCACTGGCTTCGGCCAGACCGGGCCTTACGCGCCGCGCCCGGGTTATGATGCGCTGATCCAGGCCATGGGTGGTGTCATGTCGCTCACGGGTGAACCCAATGGGTCACCGCAAAAGGTTGGCGTGCCGGTCGCTGATCTTTTCGCGGGGCTTTATGGCTGCATCGGCATTCTGGCCGCCGTGAACCATCGCAACAATACCGGGCAAGGCCAGCAGATTGATATCGGCATGCTGGACACGCATGTGGCCTGGCTTGCCAATCAGGGCATGAATTATCTGGCGACAGGCGAAAACCCGCCGCGCCTTGGCAATCAGCACCCGAATATCGCGCCCTATCAGGAATTTCCGACCAAGGATGGCTATATCATCCTGGCGGTTGGCAATGACCCGACTTTTGAACGCTTCTGCAAGGCTTTCGGCCAGGAAGCTTTGCTTGCCGATCCGCGCTTCGCTACCAACCCGATCCGTGTGCAGAACCGTCAATTGGTGACGGATACACTGACACCCGTGATGAAATCCAAAACCACGGCGGAATGGATTGATGCGCTGGAAGCGCTCAAGATCGGCTGCGGCCCCATCAATACGCTGGAACAGGTTTTCGCCGATCCGCATGTGCAGGCGCGGGAAATGGTCGTGGAAATGGCCCATGGCAGCGGAGAAACGGTGAAGGTCATCGCCAATCCGGTGAAGCTTTCGGCGACTCCGCCCAGCTATCGCAGCGCGCCGCCCGTGCTTGGCGAGCACACCAATGCCGTGCTGAGCGATGTGCTGAAATTGAGTGCGGCGGAAATCAGCGCACTCAAGGACAAGGGCATCGTGTGATGGCTCTACCCGCGGGTGCCCGCGCCGGCGCTTTGCGCTGGCTATCGCCTGCGGGTTTTTTCACGTTGCGTTGGCTGGAATGGGGCCCGCTTGATGGCGCGCCAGTGATTTGCGTGCATGGGCTGACGCGGAGTGGGCGGGATTTTGATGCGCTCGCCGCCGCACTCGCTGCTTCTGGACGGCGCGTGTTTTGCCCGGATCTGCCAGGGCGTGGTGCATCCGATTGGTTGCCAAATCCAGCGCTTTATCAGCCACCAATCTATTCCCAGGCTTTAGCGCATCTTTTGGCGCGCATGGATGGGCCGGTGGATTGGGTCGGTACATCGTTGGGCGGCATTTGCGGCATGGGCATTGCCGCCACACCCGGTAATGTGATCAGGCGCATGGTGCTGAATGATGTCGGCGCCATCATCCCCGCCGCAGCCATTCAACGCATTCGCGATTATATCAATCAGCCCGCGCAAGTCTTTCGCGATATCGCTGCGCTGGAGGCGCATTTGCGCAATGTACATGCGCCCTTTGGTCCGCTGACGGATGCCGAATGGCGGCATTTGGCGGAAACCTCTGCCCGGCGCGATGCAGAAGGCGCGCTGCAATTGCATTATGATCCCGCGATCACGCATGCCTTCAGCGCGGGCGATATTGCGGATATTGATCTTTCACCCTTCTGGGCGGCGATTGCCATTCCGGTGCTGATTCTACGCGGTGTCACCAGCGATATCCTGCCTGCTGATGTCGCGGCGGAGATGGCGCGCAAACCCGGCACAAGCCTGATTGAAATTGCCGATGCCGGCCATGCGCCGGCGCTGATGGCGGCGGACCAAATCAGCGCCATTCAGGATTTCCTGAACGCACCATGAGCGACGAAACCCCAGCATCGCCGCGCAAGGAAGGGATGTTGGGCTTTATCGTTGCGCTATGGGATGGGCTTTACAGCTTTGTTTTTCGCGTAGTGCCGCTGTTATTGGCGGCAGCCTTTGTCCTGCTGTTGCTGCGTGAGATGCGGCGCGAGGATATTGAAATCGCGCCCATCCAAGTGCCGACCAGGCTGGCCGAGGCCGGGCTTTCGCCGGATGTTGTCGCTCTCCGGCTGCTGGATCAGGTGGTGCTGGTGCAAAATACCGTCACGGCGGAACGGCTTGGCCAGCAGCGCCTGGAACTGGCTGGCGATCAGCCGGATTTCAATGTGCCCATCGCCGGGCTTTCGCTGCGCGCCTTGGCAACCCTGCTGCGCAGCGTTTTCGGCACCCCCAGCAAGCGCATCATCGGCGAAATTGTGCTGGAGAAAGATCAGCTCAAGCTCCGCTTGCGACTGGCCGGGCGAGGGCTGATTGCCGATATCGATGGCGTGCCGAGCGATGCGGTGGATCGGCTGCTCGCCCTGGCGGCGCCGGAAGTCTGGCGCGTCATTCAGCCCAGGCTTTACGCTTGGCATGTGGCGCAAACGGAACCGGATCAGGCGGTAGTGCGTGACAAGCTGCGCGCGCTGATGCGCAGTGCGGGCGGAGATGTTGCAACAGAAAACACGGCGCGCGGGCTGATGGGGCGCAGCTATTTGCGCGAAGGTCGCGCGCGCGATGCTTTTGAAGTCGCCGAAATCATGATCCAGAACAACCCCGAGTTAGGCGCTGCCTGGTATCTGCGCGGTGTCGCGCAATTCCGTCTGGGCCGGGTGGAAGCGGCGCTTGAAGATTATCGCCGTGCGCAACAACTCGACCCGCGCGGTGGCTGGGTGCATGTGGCAGTCGCGGAAGCCTATGCGCAATCCGGGCGCTTGGAAGAAGCGCTCATGGAAATCCGCAAGGCGCTGGCCGAACAGCCGCGTGACCCTTGGGCCTTGCAGCATGAAGGCAGTATTCTGCTGGCGATGAACCGCGTGCGGGAAGCCATGCTCGCCACACGACGCGGCCTGGATCAGGACCCGAATAGCGCTGATCTGCGCCTTTTGCTTGGGCGTGTGCTGCTACGCCTAGGCAATCAGGCGGAAGCGGCGACTGCTTTCGAAACCGCGGCGCGGCTGGCGCCCGCCATGGCGGAACCGGCGCTTGATCTGGCAGAGCTTTCGCTCAACATGGGCAAGCGGGATGAAGCGCGCGCGGTCCTGACCAGATTACTGGCGCGCGAGGATTTGGCGGAAGCACCGCGCGCAAAAGCAGCTGCGCTATTGGCCAGTCTTGGTGAATAACTTGGCGCCGCCAATCGGGCCTGCTTCACTGCTTGAATGATTTGGTCGAGGTATGCCGAATGTATGATGTGATCGTGGTGGGTGCAGGTTCATCGGGCGCGGCTTTGGCGGCACGGCTTTCTGAGGATTCGCATCGGCGCGTCCTGCTGCTTGAAGCGGGGCGCGATTGGCGCGCGGCGGAAGCGCCGCCTGAATTGCGCAGCCCGAATATCGTGCCCTTCATGCATGACCCGAAGCACCAGGCCGCCTGGCAATGGCCAGGGCTGATGACGCGCCGCACCCGCACCCAGGCGCCGAAATTCTATTGGCGCGGCAAGGCGCTGGGCGGTTCTTCCACGGTCAATGCGCAAATCGCCATTCGCGGCGTACCGGCGGCTTTTGATGCCTGGGCGGAAGCGGGGTGTGAGGGCTGGTCAGCGGCCGAGGTCATGCCCCTTTTCGATGCCATCGAAGATGATGCGAATTACGGCGTACCCGGCAAGCGCCAAGGCGGCCCCATCCCGGTCTGGCGCATGCCGGAAGAAAACTGGGGCGCGGTTGATTGCGCGCTGCGCGATGCCGCACGCATGGCGGGCTATCCCGTCAAGCCTGATCTGAATGCGCCGGAAGGCGAAGGGCTTTCCTGCAACCCAATCAATCTGCGCCATGGTCAGCGCGTGACGACCAATGATGGCTATCTGGAACCGGCGCGCGGGCGCGCGAACCTGACCATTCGCGGTGACGCCTTGGTAGATCGCGTCATTTTCGAGGGGCGCCGCGCCGCTGGCGTGCGGGTGCGTTTCGGCAGTGGCACTTTTGAAGACATCAAGGCACGCGAGGTAGTACTTTGCGCCGGTGCCATTCACAGTCCCTGCATCCTCATGCGCAGCGGCATTGGCGATGCGGCGGCCCTCGGCGCGCTTGGTATCACGATCACGCATGATGCGCCCGCTATCGGACGGCATTTCATGGATCACCCGATCCTGCGCGCCAGCCTGACCTTGAAGCCCGGCTTTCGCGCTGAAGGCGCTGATGCACGCCACACTAATTGCTGCCTGACCTATAGCAGCAAGCTCGGCGGCGGTGGCGAGCGTGATATGATCATCATCGCCTATAATCATCGCGGGCTGGCGGAAAGTGGCGTGGCACCCAATGGCGGTATTGGTGTTGCGCTTTATGATGCACTGTCGCGCGGTGAAGTGCGTTTGACCTCAGCCGATCCAGATATGCAGCCTTTGGTTGAAGAAAACATGCTGGATCATCCGGCGGATCGGCTGCGGATGCGTGATGGTGTGCGTCGCCTGGCTCAGCTTTGCGCGCTTGCGCCCATTGCCGATATTGCTGAGGCCATCACCTTTGGCGAAACGGCGCTTAGTATGCCAGAAGCCGCCGCGCTTTCCGATGATGCGCTGGATGCGCTGATGCTGGCGGAAGCGGGGGATATCCAGCACGCCGCCGGCACTTGCCGCATGACGGCCTATGAGGACCCGCGCGGTGTGGTTGACCCGGATTTGAAGGTGCACGGCGTGGAAGGCCTGCGGATTGCGGATGCTTCCGTCATGCCAAGTGATTGCCGCGCCAATCTGCATTTCACCTGTGTGATGATTGGCGAAGCCGCAGCGCGCAGGATTCGCGCCATCCCTTGACTGCGCTCAGTGATGGTCTTTTTCCACAAGTCGGCCATCTTCCATACGCAGAACCCTGCCATGGAAACGCGCCACTGCCGGGCGATGCGCGATGGAAAGCATCGTCACACCAGGCAGGATGCGTTGCAGGCTTTCATGCAAAGCGTCTTCGGCTTCCGGATCAAGGCTGGCGGTTGCCTCATCCAGGAATAACCAATCCGGACTCAGCAGAAAGGCGCGCGCAAAGGAAAGCCGTTGCTGTTCACCACCGGAAAGCCGTTGGCCCCAGCTATCGCTATCGGCAAGCCGCGGCGCAAGGTGACCAAGCCCTGCTTCGTCAAGCGCGGCCACAACCTCGGCATCGGTGAAGCGTGCCTCATCTTCCGGGTAGCATACGGCACGCTTCAGGGTCCCAAGCGGCAAGTATGGGCGCTGCGGCAGGAATAGCGCGCGCGCATCCTGCGGCAGAGAAATCGTGCCGCTGCCAAAGGGCCAAATGCCGGCGATGGCGCGAAACAGGGTTGATTTGCCGGAGCCCGAAGGCCCATTGATCAACACGGCCTCACCTGGGGTCACATTCATCTCGGCGCCGCTCAGCAACACACGGCCATCCGGCAGCTTGAGTGTGACATCGCGCATGGCAAGACCATCTGCACTTCCCTTGCTGGCTTGCGGCCCCGCACCAGCCTCACGCGCTTTCGTGATGGCCTGGGTAAAGCCTGTCAGGCGCTGTACGGTCGCGCGCCATTCCGTCAGCTTCCCGTAATTATCGACAAACCAGGAAAGCGCGCCCTGTACCTGGCCAAAGGCGCTGCTGGTTTGGATCAGGCCACCAAGCGGCAGGCGGCCGGAAAAATAGGCCGGCGCAGCGACAACAATCGGGAAGATGGAAGCCACCTGCCCATAGCCCGCAGTGAAGAAGGTCAGGCGCTTGGTAGCGCGCATGATGTCCCACCAATTCACCATCAGCTTGGTAAAGCGCTGCGTGAGGCCGCGTTTTTCATCTGCCTCACCACCATAAAGCGCGATGCCTTCGGTGTTTTCACGCAGCCGCACCAGCGCATAACGAAAATCCGCTTCCAGCCGTTGCTGCGAGAAATTGAGCGCGATCAGCGGCCGCCCGATCAAATGCGCAAGCCAAGTACCCAGCAGCGCATAGATCAACGCCACCCAGACCATATAGCCAGGAATTTCAACGCCAAGCACCGTAACCGGCCCAGACAGCGACCACAGCACCAGAATGAAAGACCCCAGCGTGACAATGGAATTGAGCAAGCCAATGCCAAGCCCGAGCGTGTCTTCCACAAATAGCCGCGCATCATCGGCAATGCGCTGATCGGGATTATCCGTATAGGGATCGGTCAAGGCCATGTGATAATAGGCGCGATCAGAAAGCCATTGCGCCAGATAGACATCTGTCAGCCAACGCCGCCAGCGCATTTGCAGGGCCTGGCGCAGATAAAGCTGATACACGGCGATCAGAATATAAAGCACTGCCACCACTACAAAACCCGGCAGCAGCCCTTCCGCTTCGGTGCGATGCCAGGTGAAAAGCAACGCGATAAAGCCATCCCAATCCTTATTCTCCAGCGTATTGTAGAAGGCGCGCTGCCAATAGGTAAGCAATACAGTCATGCCGACCAGCGATAGGTTGAGCGTGATCACCACCGCCAGCAGCAGCCGCGCGCGCCAGCGTTCCTCGCTCCGCCAAAAGGGGGCGATCAGCGCCCAGGCTTCGGCGATGAAAGTGATGATCCAGCGCATGAAGTAGCGCCTAGCCCGCGCGCAGCGCCGCTTCCAGCGCTTCAAGCCAGGCCATGACGCGCACGCGATTGACGCCTAGATCAGACCAGCCAATCAGGCTGCGCGAATACAGCCAAAGCCCGGTGCCACCTTCAACCGGCGCGGCTTCCGCCACCACGATATCCGGGTAATTCATCAGCGCGCTGCGCACGACCCATTGCGCCTGGTTGCGCGCCGGAAAGCGCGCCAGCGGGAAGCTGCGCGGCATGCCGCCCGCAACGCGATCCAAAGCCGCCATCACAGCTTCCGGTGAAGCAGGCAGCGGGTCCCGATGCAAATGCCCCTGCCCAGGTGCCACACTTGGCGTCAGCAGGCAGGTATTGGGTGAGGCCGGCAATTGCAGCGTGGCGAAATCAAGCGGCGTAGGCGCGGGAATACCCGCAGCACCGCGAGAAAACAGGGCAAAGATCATGATGTGGCCCTCAAGCGAATGACGCCCCGTATTTCATCGGGGCTGATGGGTTTGCCCTTGCGCAGGATTTCAATCTTGCCCTGGCGTGCAAGTTCCGCAGCGACTTGCCGCACCGCGCCCAACAAGGGGCGCCAATTCTCGGCCGAGATGGCGCGCGCCACATCGGTGGGGCATAAGCTTTTTTCCGGACCGCGTTCGGCGGCGATGCGGAGCATGGCGGCGGTGATGGCTTCGATATTCATGGCGCGATCCAATCGGCGGTAAGCTGGCCCGCTTCATCCCAGATGAAGCGGGCGCGTTGATGCCCGGCGGCGGCAAGCCAGAGCCATTCCAGCCGATGAAAGCCTATCACCACCGCGGCGAAATGCGGGCGACCGATTTCCGCATCCTGCGGTGCGGCGGGCGGGGCGGGCACAATGGCGCCAGAGGCATCGGGCGCGGCATAGCACATGCGGCTGCTGGAGCGGCTGGCGGCCCAGGCAGCATCCGCCACCGCATCATCCAGATGAAGCGCCGAGTGACCCGCCACGCGCAGCTGGATATGCAAGGCAGCGTCATAGAAATGCATCATGACGCGCGGATCACGCGCCATGCCGCGTGCCTTATCACTGCGCCGATCGGTATGGAAACGTAGCCGGCGCGCCTCTGCATCAAAGCCGCGCAGCACAACGGTGCGTAAGCTGGGTGCGCCGGCATCATCCAGGCTGGCAAGTGTTGGCGTGTGAAAGGGGCTGCGCCGGTTCGGGACAGCATCAGCCAGCAGGCGAAAGGCTTCGTGCAGGCTTGCCGTGATGTCGCCGGCGAAAGTGGG
>JADCEX010000159.1 GCA_020249825.1 Roseomonas sp. | reverse complement strand
TCAATTTTTTCGTCGAACCATTGCTGGCGCGGGGCATTGGCAGCACGCAAAACATGGACCTTGCCGAGCCCGGCCACATAAGGGTTACTGAAGGGGCGCGGTTCCTGCCCCGTGCCGCCCCAAACATAGGCAATCATGCTGCGCGGCAGGCGATGATCCCCGGCCATGGCCTGGGCCATGGTGAATTGCGCCTTTTGGAAAAAGCCAGCATCCGGGGGCCAGCCGTCGAAACCGACCGTAACGGCGATGGCGCGATCATCGCCGCCCTTGCGATCAAGCGGTGTTGCCGGCGGCCCCTGATCCACCCGCCAGCGCCAATAAAGACAGGCATCGGCCTTGGTGACGGAGCGCCAGACGAAACTCCCCTGCCCCACCCCGGTGATGCGCAAGCCGCCATCGGGCAGGGCTTCGAATGTCGCGGGCCTGATGCCGGGCCAGCCGCCCTTTTGCCAGCCGGCGGCGCGCAAGGGGTCCGGCGTGGGCAGGCGTTCGGCCGGCGCGCCCAGCAGGGGGGCGAGCAGCAGGACGCAAAGGGCACGAATTAACGGCGGCATGGGCGCCATATGGGGCAGCCCGGGCCAATGGTAAATGCCGCGTTAACCTCAGGAGTGCTGCACCGCCCGCGCCCGTGCCACCACACGATCCGTGAAGGCGCCCGCGCTGCCAAGGTAGCTACTGGGGTCCGTCATGGCCGCGACCGCCGCGGCATCCAGCCGCGCGGCAATGGCCGGAATGCGGGAAAGCGCCGCCGCCAAGCTGATACCTTCCGCGCGCACCGCGTCACAGGCGTCATTAACCTTATGATGTGCCTCTCCCCGGCCCAGAATGGGGGCAAGGCGCATCATCACCGCCTCACCCATGATCATGCCATGGGTTGCGTCCAGATTGGCGCGCATGCGGGCCGCATCCACTTGCAGCCCTTCGGACAAAAACCGCGCCTGCGCCACCGCGCCATGCGTCAGCAGAAAGGCTTGCGGCAACGCCAAAGCCTCTGCCTGCCAGGGGCCGGTGCCGCGTTCCAGATCATGCGCCATGGCCAAGAGCATTTGCGGCACCAGCGCATGCACGCCGCGCGCCTGCGCCAGAATGTATTCGCAGGCAATCGGGTTGCGCTTTTGCGGCATGGTGGAAGACCCGCCGCGCTTTGGCACATGCGGTTCCGCCACTTCGGCCAATTCCGTTTGCATCAGCAGCATCACATCCGTGCCGATTTTGGAAAGGCTGCCACACAGCACGCCAAGCCAGCAGGCCACTTCCGCAACCCCATCCCGCGCCACATGCCAGGGGATATCGGCTTCGATCAGGTCAAGCTCTCGCGCCAATTCACGCGCCACCGGCAGGCCCTGATCGCCCAAGGAAGCGAGCGTCCCGGCAGCACCGCCAAAGCCAAGCCGCAGCACGCGCGGGCGGAGCTGTTCCAGCCGTTCCAAAGCGGTGATCAGCGGGTTGAGCCAAACCGCGACCTTATAGCCAAAGGTGACCGGCAGCGCGTGTTGCAAATGGGTGCGCCCGGCCATCACGGTATCGCGATGCCGTGCCGCCAAGCCCGCGAAGCCCGCAATGGTCGCGCGCAAATCGGCTTCAATCAGCGCCAAGCCATCACGGATTTGCAGCACCAGCGCGCTATCCATGATGTCTTGCGTGGTGGCCCCCCAATGGGTCCAGCGCCCGGCATCTTCGCCGGCCAGTTTGGAAAGCTGATTGACCAGCCCCACCACAGGGTAGCCGGTATTGCGCGTCGCGGCGGCAAGCGCAGCGCGGTCCAAGCTATCGGCGCGGGCCGCTTTTGTGATGCTGGAAGCGGCATCGGCGGGGATGATGCCAAGCGTGGCTTGCGCGCGCGCAAGTGCCGCTTCCACATCCAGCATCCTTTGCAGATAGGCATCTTCGCCGAAGGTGACGCGCATGGCATCCGTGCCATAAAGCGCGCCAAGCACCGGGCTATCGGCGGGGTTCACGGGCATTGTCATCTCCCCGAACCCGGCGCCGCGCGCCGGGCGGCAAGTCAGGTGGGTGTTTAGGCGGGTTCGGGCGCCGGCGCGGGCCGCGCGGGGGCAACCACCTCGGCACCGCTTTCGTTCAAATCGGGCGTGATGGTCTGGGCTTCGCCGCGATATTCCGGCTGGTCAGCACCTTCGCCGCCATCCGGCCCTTCCTGGCCGTCCTGCGGCTGGTAACGACGCTGCTGATATTGCTGGTGCTGCATCGCGGCCTGGTTCATGGCGTTCAGGATGCGGAAGTAATGCTCCGCATGCTGGAAATAGCCTTCCGCCATCACCCGATCCCCGCCGCTGGTCGCATCGCGCCCAAGCTGGAGGTATTTTTCGAAAAGCTGTTGCGCCGTGCCGCGCAGCCGCAAATCCGGGCCGTTCGAATCAAATACGTGGTTGCGATTGAGCGGCTGACCACCGCCCTGATTGCCACCCCCGCCACTATGGCGGAATTGGCCGCCCCCACCATGACGGTGACCGCCCCGGCCGCGCATGCGCTTCATGTTCATCTGTATTGCGTTTCGCTGTTCCGCATTCGGCGTTTTCCGGGCGTAGCGGGCCTAGGCCCTGGGTTACGTCCTGAATTCCGAGTCTGTTGCATCCAAACGGCGCCGAGAGGATCAGGTTCAACAACCGCCTTTCGGGATCAGGGAGGGGAATCGAACTTCCTGCCCTCACCGCGACTTTCTTCTAGCGCCTTGGCCGCGCCGCGCCAAGGGCAAAATCACGCATCCCGCAGGACAAGCGCGCGCGGCACCCCGCCCAGATCGGCGCGGCAGGCTTCGGGGGTAAGCCCCGCCGCCCTGGCCAGCGCCTCAACCGCCGCCTGCTGGCCAGCGCCCAATTCCAGCACCGCCACGCCGCGCGGCGCCAAAAGCCGCGGCAGATCGGCGATGATGCGCCGATAAGCGTCAAGCCCATCCGCCCCGCCATCCAAGGCCGAGGCCGGTTCATGGCGCGCCACCTCCGGCATCAGCGTTGGAATGGCCGCGCTTTCGATATAGGGTGGATTGGTCAGGATCAGATCAAACCGCCCGGCCAGTGCCGCCGCCCAATCCCCAGCCAGGAAGCGCGCCCGCCCCGCAAGGCCGAGCCTGCCCGCATTGCGCGCGGCAAGCGCCGCAGCATCGGTGCGGCAATCCACCCCAACCCCATGCGCTGCCGGGTATTCGCTGAGCGCGGCCAGCAGAAGCGCGCCCGTCCCGGTGCCGAGATCAAGGATACGCAGCGCCGCGCCCTTATCCGGGCAGGCTTCCAGCGCGGCTTCAATCAGGCTTTCGGAATCCGCGCGGGGAATAAGCGTGGCCGGCGAGACTTCCAGTTCCAGCGTCCAGAAGCCAACGCGCCCGGTCAGATAGGCGAAGGGTTCATGCGCCACGCGCCGCGCCAGCAAGGTGGCGAAGTGCTGGGCCTTGTCTGCCGGTACCGCTGCGCGCGGGTCTCGCAGCAGCGCTTCTTCCGTTGTGCCCAACACATGCGCAAGCAAGCGGCGCGCTTCCAGGCGCGGCGCTTCAATCGCCGCCCCGCGCAGTCTTTGCCCAGCCTGACAGAGAAAAAAGCCAATCGTGCCAGCCGGATCGGCGCAGCGCGGCTCACTCACGCCGCTTCCGCCGCCAGCCGCGCCGCCTGGTCTTCGGCGATCAGCGCGCCAAAAATATCGTCGAAATCACCCAGCATCACGCGATCAATCTTGTGCAGCGTGAGCCCGATGCGGTGATCCGTCACGCGGCCTTGCGGGAAATTATAGGTGCGGATGCGCTCAGACCGATCCCCAGTGCCGACTTGGCTGCGCCGATCCGCGGCACGCGCCTGATCAACGGCATTTCGCTGCTGTTCATAAAGCCGGGCGCGCAGCACTTTCATCGCCTTGGCGCGGTTCTTGTGCTGGCTTTTTTCTTCCTGCATGGCAACCACAATGCCGCTTGGCATATGGGTGATGCGCACTGCGCTATCCGTCTTGTTCACATGCTGCCCACCGGCACCCGAAGCGCGATAGGTATCAATCCGCAGATCCTTGTCTTCGATCTGCACATCAACTTCCTCGGCCTCTGGCAGCACGGCGACCGTCACGGTGGAGGTATGGATGCGCCCCTGGGTTTCCGTGGTTGGCACGCGCTGGACGCGATGCACACCGCTTTCATATTTGAAGCGCGCAAAAACGCCGCGCCCGGCGATTTCCGCCGTGGCGCCCTTGATGCCGCCCAATTCATTTTCATCGTAATCGAGCACTTCAAAGCGCCAGCCGCGCCCTTCGGCATAGCGCTGATAGGCGCGGAATAATTCAGCGGCGAATAGCCCTGCCTCATCCCCACCCGCCGCCGGGCGGATTTCCAGAATGGCGCTGCGTTCATCCGCCGCATCGCGGGGCAGCAGCATGATGCGGATTTCATGTTCCAAGGCGGGGACGCGTTCCTTTTGCGTCAGCCATTCGGCTTCGGCCAATTCGCGCATTTCGGGGTCCGCCAGCATCGCCGCGGCCTCATCCCGCGCGCGTTCGGCGGTGCGGTATTCGGCGTATTTTTCGACCAGCGGTTCAAGCTCCGCCAATTCCTTGGACAAAGCGCCAATATCGGCCCCGGGCGCGGTGGAGAGCATATGGCGCAGCTCCTCCGCACGCGAGAGCAGGCGATCAAGGCGTGACGGCAGGCTCATTTGAGGCGGGCGGGGATATCCGCGAGTGCAACGCTTTCCTGCGTGCCGGCATCAAGATCCCGCAATTGCGCGACACCGGCGGCGATTTCGGCCTCACCCAGAATCACAGCCGCGCGGGCATTGATGCGATTGGCGCGTTCCATCCGGCGCTTGAGATTGCCGCGATAGGCGATCTCGGCGGCGATGCCGGCGCGGTGCAAGCTGCTCAGCATATCAAGCGCGGGGCCTTCCGCCTCATCGCCAACCGGGATCACGGCGACAGGGCGCGGCGCGGCGGGGCTTTCGGTCAGCAGCATGGCAAGGCGTTCAATGCCGGCGGCCCAGCCGACGGAAGGCGTGGGGGGGCCACCCATTTCCTCAACCAAGCCGTTGTAGCGCCCGCCTGCCATCACCGTGCCCTGCGCGCCGAGCCGATCCGTCACGAATTCAAAGGCGGTGTGGCTGTAGTAATCCAGCCCCCGCACAATGCGTGGGTTTTCGCGAAACGGCACGCCAAAGCGCGCCAGATGCTTCTTCACCGTGGCGTAGAATGCGGCGGCTTCGGGCGTCAGGTGATCACCAATCACCGGCGCACCGGCGACAATGGCGCGGTCTGTCTCATCCTTGGAATCCAGGATGCGCAAAGGGTTTTTTTCAAGCCGCACGCGGCTGTCATGGCTCAGCGCATCGCGATGGGCGCTGAAATACGCCACCAGCGCGGCGCGATAGGCATCGCGCGAAGCTGCATCGCCGAGCGTATTGATTTCCAGCACCGTGCCTTCGGCGATGCCGAGTTCCTGCTGGATATGCCAGCCGCAGGCGATGACTTCCGCATCGGCCAGTGGCTCTGCGGCGCCCAGGATTTCAATGCCGATCTGGTGGAATTGCCGATAGCGGCCCTTTTGCGGGCGTTCATAGCGAAACATCGGCCCCGCATAGAAAACCTTGCGCGGGAGATTGGATTGCGTGAGGCCGTTTGAGACCAAAGCGCGGCAAACACCGGCGGTCATTTCCGGGCGAAGGGTCAGGCTTTCCCCGCCGCGATCGGTGAAGCTGTACATTTCCTTGGAAACCACATCGGAAGTGTCACCAAGGCCACGGGCGAAAACGCGCGTGTCTTCAAAGATAGGGGTCACCCATTCTTCAAAGCCGTAAAGGGCGGAAATCCGGCGCGCGGCTTCGGCCACCGCATGGTGGCGGCGAAATTCCTCACCGATCAGGTCACGGGTGCCACGGGCGGGCTGCAATTGGCTGGACATGCCGGGTCGGTATCCTGTCTGAAGCTGAACGGCAAGTTGGATGAACTAAAGGGCGTTGTCCGGTGGAACCAGCGGACGCAGCCAAAGCGCAAGGCGCGGCAATTCCTCGCGCGCGACCTGCCAGAGGATATCTGTCGCAACATCACCATAATCATGAATCAACTTGTTGCGCATACCAATCATGAGCGACCAAGGAATATCCGGATGTGCCTCTCGCAACGGACGTGAATGGCGCCCAGCAGCCTCCCCAACCACCGCGATACAGCGCGTAACGGCCGCCTGATGCAGCTTGCTGGCATGGAAGCTGGCCTCGTCCAGGTCCCGCACGAAATCCGCCGCCTGTCCAGCCCAAGTAAGCATGTCCAGCAGCAGTGCAGCATCTCGTTCCGCCGGCGGTAAGCTCATGTGCCGAACAGAGCTTCCGCTTCCGCCAGAATACGCCGACGGCGGATATAATTCGTGCTTTCTTCAATGGCACGTCGCTCCACAACCTCGACAGGTCGCGCCAGCGCCTGGGAGGCATCTTCCTCGAAGGCCAGAAGGCTGGCGAAGCTGCGCGGCGTGGTCGGCGCAAATTCCACCAGCAAATCCACATCGCTGCGTGCAGGGTCAAAATCCGCGCCGCGCGCCGCCGAGCCGAATACATCAAGCCGCGCCACGCCATGCCGGCGACACAAGGCCGCGAGTGTTTCCCGATGGCGGAGGATTTCGGCGTGCATGGCGCCTTACTCTGCCGCCTTCGCTGAGCGCAGCGCGGCGGCGCGGGCTTCCACCAGGCCCACAATGTGATCCACCATTTCCTCGGTCCGGATCGTGTGGTCGGTCTTGCCGGCGCTATAGACCATATGCGTGCCAGCGCCGCCGCCGGTCAGGCCGATATCGGTCATCAGCGCCTCACCGGGGCCATTCACCACGCAGCCGATGATCGAAAGGCT
>JADCEX010000158.1 GCA_020249825.1 Roseomonas sp. | reverse complement strand
GGAACGCGAATATGGGGAAGCGATGGTGGTGCCCGCTTCCGTCGGCAAAACCTTCACGCTGGCGGCCTGACGCCGCATGATCCTGGCCCTTCAGGCGCTGCCGCTGCTGCTGTTGATCGGGCTATTGTTTTCCGGGCGCGTGGCACCCGTGCCGGCAGTGCTGACCGCCCTTGCTGCGGCCATTCCAGCGGCCTTTGTGTCCCTCCCCGGCAGCATCGCCCTGCCCGGCTTCCTGGCCGAGCAAATCCTGCGCGGCGCCTATCTGGCCTTGCAGCCAATGGGTGTCGTTCTGGCCGGGCTGTTGTTCCACGCTGCGGTTTCGGGGACCGAGGCAAGCAAGGACACAGAAGCGGCAACGCCGCGCCGCATCTTTATCGCGACCTTGCTGGCCGGCTGCTTCCTGGAAAGTGTCACGGGCTTTGGCGTCGGTGCGGTTTTTGCGCTGGCGAGTTTGCGCGGCATGGGGATTATCGGCGCGCCGGCCGGCGCCATGGCGCTGCTCGCCCTTTGCTTGATCCCCTGGGGCGGGCTTGGCCCCGGTACTCTGCTGGGCGCGGCACTCATCGGCCAGCCAGCGCAGGAAGTTGCGCGCATCACCGCGCTGCCCAATGCGCTTTGGCTTTTGCTGCTGGGGCCGGTGTTGTGGCGGCTTTGCGGCACGGCGGGGCTTGCCGTGCCCGCGGCGGAAAAGCGTGCGCAAATGGCCTATCTGCTGGCGGTGGCGGCGCTGCTTTTCGGCTGCCATTGGCTGCTCCCTTTTGAGGTGATTGGCGTCATCGCCACCGGCCTGCCGCTGGTTTTCGCGCTTTGGCGGCTTGCCCCGCCGCAGGATGGCGCTGCCTGGCGAAGGGCTCTGGCGCGGTTGGCACCCTATGCCCTTCTCACAGTCGCCCTTTTGGCGGCGCGCGCCGTACCGAACCCGCCCGCCTGGCAGCCCTTTGCGGATTTGCCCGCCTTTCCCATCACGCATGTCTCCCTGGTCCTGGCGTCGGTGGCGCTGCTGCTATTGGCGCGCCGGGCCGGGGCGCTTGGCCTGGCGCAGGGGGCGCTGAAACGCGGCGCAAGGCCGGCGCTGATCATGCTGCTTTACGTGCTGCTCGCGCGCTGGATGGGCGAAAGCGGGGCGACCGCTGCCCTGGCGCGGGAGGCCGCCGCCGCGCTCGGGCCGCTGGCGCCTTATGCCGTGCCGCCGCTTGGGCTGATGGCGGGGATCGTGACGGGCACCAATGTCGGGTCCAATGCGGCGCTGATGCCCGTGCAATACAAGCTTGGCCTGGCGGCCGGGCTGCCGCCGGTGCTCGCCCCGGGCGTGCATAATTTTGTCGGCGCGGCGGGGGCGGGCATGTCCTTCGCCGTGACTGCCATGATTTGCGGCTTGCTCGCCGATGGCACCAAGCCTGTTCAGCTTTGGCGGTTGTTGTGGCCATCGCTCGCGGCGGTGCTGCTGCTGGGCTGGGCAGCGATGGCCTCCTTGTCTTGAGGGCTTGCATCCGGCGCCAAGGCCGCACAGTTTGGGGTTAAGAAACTTCAGGGAGGCTAGCTATGCCGCACTTCACCCGCCGTTCTGCCTTGGCGCTTTCCGCCGGCATTCTGGCCGCGCCGGCCGTTCATGCCCAGGGTGCCTTTCCGAACAAGCCGCTGCGCATCATTGTGCCCTATCCGCCCGGTGGGGTGACCGACATCATGGGGCGCCTGGCTGCCGAAGCCATGGCGCGGCATTTGGGCCAGACCATTGTGGTGGAAAACCGCGCCGGCGCCGGCGGCAATATCGGCGCCATGGCCGCCGCCCAAGCCGAGCCCGATGGCTACACCCTGTTCCTTGGCACCATGGCCACGCAAGGGGTGAACCCGATCCTTTACCCCGATCCGCGCTTTGACCCGCGCAGGGCTTTTGTTGGCGTTGGCATGATGGCGGATATGCCCAATGTCATGTCCTGCCTGCCGCGCCGTTACAATCCGGCCAATGCACGCGAAGCCATCGCGCGCGCCAAGGCCGAACCGGGCAAAATGACCTTCGGCACGGTGGGCAATGGGTCTTCGGCGCATCTGTCCTTGGTACTGCTCGAAAAGCTCGCCGGGCTTGATTTTGTGCATGTGCCCTATCGCGGTTCTGCGCCTGCGGTTGCGGCCATGTTGGCCGGCGATCTTGATTTGCTGTTCGATGCTTCTGCCACTTCCGCCCCGCATATCCTGCAGGGCTCCATGAAGGGGCTTGCCGTTACCATGGATCGGCGGATCGGCAGCCTGCCCAATACCCCGACCCTTCAGGAAGAAGGGGTCGCCGGCTATCATTTGAGTGTCTGGAATGGCGTTTTTACCCAATCCCGCGTCCCCGCCCCGATCCTGGCCCGCCTGCAGGATGCCTTCAACAAGGCGATGGATGAGGCAATGCTGAACCGCCTGCGCGGGCATCATACCGAACCCCTGCTGATCCCAACCGCTGAGTTGCAGCCCTGGCTGGACCGCGATGCGGAACGCTGGGGTCAGGTGGCACGTGACAGCGGTATCAGAATTGACTAACCGGGATTTTGGCTTCACCGGGGGCCGCGTTCAACAACAACCAACCAAAAGTCAAGGAGACATCATGTCCATTTTTCGTCGCATGACGCTGGCTGCTGGCCTGGCAGCACCGCTTTTCGCCCTGCCCGCCTTGGCGCAGACGCAAATCACCGTTCAGCACGGGCTGCCGCCCAATAGCCATACCGGGCTTGGCGCCTCCACCTTCAAGGATAATTTTGAGCGTCTGACGAATAACCGCTTCCGCGTGGTGGTACAGCGCAATGACAATGAACGCGAAATGATTGAAAGCGTGCAGATCGGCACGCTGGATTGCACCTTCACCTCGACGGGACCCGTCGGCAATTTCGTGCCGGAAGTGCGCGTCTTTGACGTGCCTTTCCTGTTCCGCGATGCCGCCCATGCGCGGGGCGTGCTGGACAGTGAGATCGGCCAAGCCGTGCTGGCGCGCTTCCCGGCGCGTGGCCTGGTGGGGGTGATCTGGACGGAAAACGGCTTCCGCCATTTGACCAATTCGCGGCGTGAAGTGAATGCGCCGGCCGATCTGCGCGGCCTTAAGGTGCGCACCATGGAAAACCAGGTGCATATGCGCGCCTTTTCGACCCTTGGCGCACTGCCGACGCCGATGGCCTTCAGCGAATTGATCCCCGCCTTACAGCAGGGCACGGTGGATGGCCAGGAAAACCCGATTTCCGTGATTGTGGCCAATAACATCAACCAGGTGCAGCGCTTCATGACGCTGACCAACCATGTCTATTCGCCTTCCGTGATGATCTGCAATCCGGGTATGATCGGCCGCCTTTCCGCCGCTGACCGCGCCCTGTTCCAGGAAGCCGCGCGCGCCGCGCAAAAGGCCAATCGGGACCGTGTGACGGCCGATGACGCCAGCGGCGTTGAGGAATTGCGCCGCCGTGGCATGACGGTGGTGACGCAGGTGGATACCGCTGCCTTCCAGACCGCGCTCGCACCTGCCTTCGCGGAATGGGAACGCACCTTGGATGCGGCCACGCTGCGGCGCATTCGTGAATGGCGCGCGAACTGATCGGCATCCTTATCGGCGCCTGATGGATTCATTCCATCAGGCGCAGCTTTACCGGCGCGGGTCGCGCGCCATTGCTCTCGGGAAAGCGCGATGAATGCAATGAATACCCTGCCCTTGCAGGTGACAGGTGCCGCGACACTGCTGACGCTGGTTTTTGCCTTCTGGCTGAAATCCGGCGATGGGCTCCGCGCACGTTTGCGCGCCGGCGTGCTGACGCTGGACAGGATCGGCACCACCATCGCCGCCATCATTGCCTGTCTTGCCTTGGCCGTCGCGGTCTTTGCCGGGCTTTGGCAAGTCGTGGCGCGGTTCGCGACCGAAACGCCTTCGGTCTGGTCTGAAGCGCTGGTGCGCACGGCGCTGATCTGGATGGCGTTCATCGGCCTTGCCGTTGCCATTCGTGCCGGCGCGCTGGTTTCGATTGACATTGCCCATCGCTTGAGCCGCGGCGCCGTGCGGGCTGCGCTGGAAGGCATGACGCTTGCGAGCATTCTTTCCATGCTGGGCGTCATGTTCTGGTTCGGCTGGAGCATGGCGGAACGCGTGAAGTTCCAGGAAATGGCGGGGTTGGAGGTTTCCATGGCCTGGGGCTATGCCGCCATTCCTTTGGGCGCGATCTTCGCCATGCTGGGCGCGGTCGCGCATTTCCTTGACAGACGCAATGAAGAATTGGAGTCCGCGGTATGAGCGGCACCATGTTGACCGTGATGCTGGTGCTTTTTGCCGCCAGCATCCCCGTGGCCATCGCCATTGGCCTTGCCGCCATTATCGGCATTCATGGCTTCACGAATTTCCCGCTGGTGGTGGTGGCGCAGCAGCTTTTTGTCTCGCTCGATCGCTTTCCGCTGGCGGCCATTCCCTTCTTCATCCTGGCAGGGAATCTCATGGAAGTCGGCGGTATTTCGCGCCGGTTGGTGGAATTTGCGCGCTCTATCGTCGGCGGCATTCAGGGCGGGCTGCCGGCGACTTGTGTTATCACCTGCATGATCTTCGCCGCGATCAGCGGCAGCAGTGTGGCGACCACCTTTGCGATTGGCGCCATCATGATCCCGGCCTTGGTGCGCGCTGGCTATCCCGTGCCCTTCGCCGCGGCTTTGCAAGCAACGGCGGCTGAACTTGGCGTTATCATCCCGCCATCCATTCCGATGATCCTGTATGGCGTCACCACGCAAACCTCGATCCCTGAGCTTTTCATCGCCGGTTTCGGGCCGGGCTTTCTGATTGGCGGTGTCTTGATCGCGACAGTGCTGATCTGGTGCCGGATTACGGGCTGGGGCAAGCAGGATGGCGTGGGGCGGCTTTCCTTCTCGGTGGCAACCCGTCAGGCGAGCTTCGCCTTGCTGATGCCCTTTGTCGTGCTGGGCGGCATTTATGGCGGGGTTACTACGCCAACCGAAGCTTCCGTCATTGCCGTGGTTTATGCGCTGATCATCGGGCTTTTCGTGCATAAGGAAATCGCCTGGCGCGACCTGTTCCCCATTTTCAAGAAATCCGTGATTTCCAGCGCAGTGATCATGTTCATCATCGCCTGTGCGGCGGTGTTTTCCTGGCTGCTGAACCGCCAAGGCGTGCCGGATATTGCGGCAGAATGGATCGCGACAAGCTTCGATAGTTCCAGTCTTTATCTGCTGGTGGTCAATCTGTTCCTGTTTGTGGTCGGCATGTTTGTGGAAACATCCGCTTCCATCATCGTGCTGGCGCCCATTCTGGCGGAAGCGGCGGAAAAGCTTGGCATTGACCAGGTGCATTTCGGCACCATCATGGTGGTCAATCTGGCGCTTGGCATGATCACGCCGCCCTTTGGCGTGAACCTATTCGCTGCCGCGCAAGTCGCGCGCTGCGGCGTTGACCAGATGATGCGCTATTTATGGGTTTTCATCGCCGTGGTCTTTGGTGCGCTCATGGTCATCACTTACGTGCCCTGGATCACGCTCACCTTGCCGAAGCTCGTCTTCCGATGAGCCTCGGCACGCCGGAGGCCTTGCGTCACCTCCGGCGTGATGCTGTGCTGAAGCGCGTCATCCGCCAGGTGGGGCCGTTCACGCTGAAGCCGGCGCGACGCCAACCCTATGAGGGTTTGGTACGCGCCATTGCGCATCAGCAAGTGCATGGCCGCGCGGCGGAAGCGATCCTTGGGCGGTTCATCGCGCTGTGTCCTGACCCTGGCTTTCCCACACCGCAATCCGTGCTGGCCTTAACACCTGAGGCCATGCGCGGCGCCGGGCTTTCGGCGAATAAGGTGCTCGCCATTCGCGATATTGCTGAGAAGGCCGCGCTGGGTGTCATCCCCAATCGCGCGGCGGCGCGGCGCCTTTCCGATGATGTGCTTATCGAAAGGCTGGTCGCACTGCGCGGCGTGGGGCGCTGGACGGTGGAGATGCTGCTGATCTTCACCCTTGGCCGCGCCGATATTCTGCCGGTGGATGATTTCGGCGTACGTGAGGGCTACCGCGTTGCGGCCGGCCTGCCCGAACAGCCAAAGCCAAAGGCGCTGGCGGAAATTGGCGAAGCCTGGGCGCCCTATCGCACCACCGCCGCTTGGTATTTGTGGCGGGCGGCGGATATGGCGAAGGAAGGCGGCTTCAAGGCGCCCGCTGCGATTTAGATATGCAGCGCCCGGCCATCCACCGCTAGCGCCGCTTCCTTCACCGCTTCATTCAATGAGGGATGCGCATGGCAGGTGCGTGCCACATCTTCCGCACTCGCACCGAATTCCATCGCCAGCACCAATTCGGCAATCAACGTGCCGGCATCGGGGCCGATGATATGGGCACCCAGCACTTTGTCTGTCGCCTTATCCGCCAGGATTTTCACGAAACCATCCATATCCCCCATGGCACGCGCGCGACCATTCGCGGTGAAGGGGAATTTACCGACCTTATAGGCCACACCGCGCGCCTTGAGCTGTTCTTCCGTCTCACCCACCGAAGCCACTTCCGGCCAAGTGTAAACCACGCCAGGAATGGCACCGTAATTCAGATGTGGCTTTTGCCCGGCCAGCAGCTCAGCCAGCGCGACACCTTCTTCTTCCGCCTTATGCGCCAGCATCGGCCCCGCAATGACATCGCCAAGCGCGTAGATGCCCGGAACGCTGGTCGCGTAATGGCCATCAACCTTGATGCGCCCGCGTTCATCCAAGGCAACGCCCACCTTATCCAACCCAAGCCCGGCCACATAAGGCCGGCGCCCAATCGCCACCAGCACGACATCGGCGGTGAGTTCTTCCGTGGCACCTCCGGCGGCGGGTTCCAGCTTCAGCGTGACACCCTTCTTTGACTTCGTCGCCCCCATCACCTTGGTCTTGAGCTTCGTCTTGATGCCCTGCTTGGCCAGGATGCGTTCAAACGCCTTGCCCACTTCCAGATCCATGCTGGGCACCAGGCGGTCGAGGAATTCCACCACCGTCACTTCGGCGCCCAAGCGGCGCCAGACGCTGCCCAATTCCAACCCGATATAGCCACCGCCAATCACCACCAAATGCTTCGGCACAGCGGCCAGTTCCAGCCCACCGGTAGAAGTCACGATCTGCGCTTCATCCACTTCCACACCCGGCAGGGGAATGCTCTCACTCCCGCTCGCGATCACGATGTGCTTGGCGGCGTAATCCTTGCCGGCGACGCTGACGATGCCGGGCGCCTTGATGCTGCCCTCGCCCTTCAGCCAGGTGACCTTGTTCTTGCGGAATAGGAACTCAACACCCTTCACATTGGCGCCGACCACTTCGCCCTTGCGGGCCTGCATCCGCGCCAGATCAAGCTTCACCGAACCGACCGTGACACCATGATCGGCAAGCTTATGCAGCGCTTCTTCATAATGTTCCGAGGATTGCAGCAGCGCCTTCGATGGAATGCACCCGACATTGAGGCAGGTGCCGCCCAGCGTCTCGCGCTTCTCAACACAGGCGACCTTCATCCCCAGCTGCGCGGCGCGAATGGCGCAAACATAACCGCCGGGGCCGGCACCAATCACGATGACGTCAAAGGCTTCACTCATGGTCAGGCGTCCTCAACCCGTTTGTTTTCGCCGCCATGTTTGGACCGGGCGCGCGGGCCGATCAAGCCATGGAATTGGGCTTGGGTTTTTCCGCGTTTCCGCCCTATCCTATGCCCAGCAACAGGCGCCGATAGACGCGCCTTGGGGAGGCAGGAACATGACAAAACCCACACTCATCTCTCGCCGCTTGGCGCTGGCCGCAACCGGGGCGGCGCTTGCAGCCCCTGGCCTTGCCCGGGCCCAGGGGCGCTTTCCGGAACGCCCCATCCAGCTGGTCGTACCCTGGCCCGCCGGCGGGTCCGCCGATGCGCAGCTCCGTTCCATTGCGGAGCTTGTCGGCAAGGCGCTCGGCCAGCCCATGGTGGTGCAGAACCGCCCCGGCGCCGGCGGTACGCTCGGCCCGCTTGCGGTCGCGCAACAGGCGCGGCCCGATGGCTATACGCTGACGCAGATGCATCTTTCCGTGCTGCGCCGGCCCTGGATGATGCGCACACCCGGCTGGGACCCGATTGGCGATTTCACCCATATCATCGGCATGACCGGCTGGCTGTTCGGCACTGCCGTGAAGGCCGATAGCCCACTCAAATCCTGGCAGGACCTGATCGCCTTTGCCCGCGCCAATCCCGGACGGCTCACCTATTCCACCAGTGGCATCGGCACCACCAATCACCTTGCCATGGAAAGCATTCAGGAAATCGAAAAGATCAGCCTGACGCACGTGCCCTTCCGCGGCGCCAATGAAGGTGTCACCGCCGTGCTCTCCGGCCAGGTGGATATGATCTGCGATAGCTCCACCTGGGCGCCCAATGTCGAAGCGGGGCAGATGCGGGCGCTGGCGGTATGGAGTGCGGAGCGCGCGCCCCGCTTTCCCGCCGTGCCGACGCTGAAGGAGCTTGGCTATGACATGGTGGTTGCTTCCCCTTACGGTGTCAGCGGCCCCAAGGGCATGGACCCTGGCATTGTGCGCATCTTGCATGACGCGATGAAGGACGCGCTGTTCAGCCCCGAAAACACGCGCATCCGCAGCCAATTCGACATGCCGCTGGTCTATCAGGATACGGAAAGCTACCGCCGCTTCATCGTGGAACGTGTCGAATACGAAAAGACCATGGTGCGCCGCCTTGGTCTGACACTGGATGGCTGAGGGGGCACGCCATGGTGACATTCCATCGCCGTGCGGCACTTGGGCTGGGTGCGAGCCTTTTGGCCGCACCCGCGCTCGGCCAAGGGCGCTTTCCCAATCGGCCTATTCGTTTCATCACGCCCTGGCCGCCGGGCGGCTCCTTGGACGTGCTTCAACGCAGCATGTTCGAAGTGGTGCGGAAGGATTTGGGCCAACCGATCCTGTCCGAGAATCTGCCTGGCGCGCGCGGCACCCGCGCCGCGACCTTTCTGGTCACGCAAGGCGTGCCCGATGGCTATACGCTGGCGCATCACCATCTTTCCGTACTGCGCCATCCCTTCCTGACCAGGCAGCCAAGTTGGGATCCGGTGAATGACTTCAGCTACATCATGCAATTCTCGGGCTTCACCTTCGGCACCGTAGTACGCACCGATAGCCCTTATCAGCGCTTGGCCGATGTATTCGCTGAAGCCCGTCGCAAACCCGGCGAGCTGACCTATTCCACCAGCGGCATCGCCACCACCAACCATATCGCAATGGAAGATTTGCTCCGCCGCGAAAAGGCGGAAATGACCCATGTTCCCTATCGCGGCGCACAGGAAGGTGTGACCGCCCTGCTCGGCCGCCAAATCACCATGGTCGCCGATGCACAAGCCTGGCGCCCGCAAGTGGAGGCCGGCGAATTCCGCCTGCTGAGTGTCTGGACACGCGAACGCCTGGGCGGCTTTCCCAATGCGCCAACACTGAATGAGCTTGGCTATGACATGGTGGTGACCAGCCCCTATGGCGTCGCAGGGCCGCGCGGCATGCCGGGGGAGATTGTTGAAATCCTCCACAACGCCTTCAGAAAAGCCTGGGAGGATGAATCATCCCAAGCCGTGGTGCGCCGCTGGGACATGCCGCGCGAATATCTCAATACCGCGGATTACCTGGCCTTTGTGAAGGCGCGGGTGGAGTATGAGAAGGAATGGGTGCAGCGGTTGAATTTGAGTATTGACTGAAAACGAAAACGGGAGGGCTCTGCCCTCCCGTACCCACCCGCCAAGGGGCGAACCCCCCTTGGATCCCAAAACTAAATGTCCAACATTAACCTGCGTGGATCCTCAACGCTTTCCTTTACGCGGACAAGGAAACTCACCGCCTCCTTACCATCCACAATGCGATGGTCGTAAGACAGCGCGATATACATCATGGGGCGGATTTCGATCTTGCCGGCCACCGCCATGGGGCGATCCTGAATTTTATGCATGCCAAGAATGCCCGATTGCGGCGGGTTCAAAATCGGCGTGGACATCAAGGAACCATAAATGCCGCCATTGGTGATGGTGAAGGAACCACCGGCCAATTCCTCAAGCTTCAAGGCACCATCACGCGCCCGCTTGCCGAATTCGCCGATGCGCTTTTCAATCTCGGCAAAGCCCATCGTATCGGCATTGCGCAGCACCGGCACCACCAGGCCCGAAGGCCCACCCACCGCAATGCCCATATGCACGAAATTCTTATAGACAATCTCATCGCCATCAATCTCGGCATTCACCGCCGGGAATTCCTTGAGCGCGGCAATACACCCCTTCACAAAGAAGGACATGAAGCCAAGCTTCACGCCATGGCGCTTTTCAAAGGCATCCCGATATTCTGAACGAAGCGCCATGGCAGCCGACATATCCACCTCATTGAAGGTGGTGAGCATCGCGGCCGTATTCTGCGCTTCCTTCAAGCGGCGCGCGATGGTGGCACGAAGCCGCGTCATTTTCACGCGCTCCTCACCCGCTTCCGGCGCGCGCGAAGGCCGCGCGGCGGGTGCGGGCGCCGGCGCGGCAACCGGTTGCGCCAAATAGGCCAGCACATCACCCTTGGTGATGCGCCCATCCTTGCCCGTACCCGCGCCAATCGCGGCAGCGCTGGCGCCGGTTTCGGCCATCATCTTGGCAGCAGCCGGCATGGGCGCATGGCCTGCTGGAGGTGCAACGGGTGCAGGTGCTGGCGCCGCAGGCTTGGGCGCCGGCGCGGGCGCAGCAACAGGCTTGGCGGCACCAACGGCGGCGCCGGCCTGGATGCTGCCCAGCACCGTACCGGGGGCAACTTCCGCACCCGTATCAGCGGCGATGGCGGCAATGACGCCAGCAACCGGCGCATTCACTTCCACCGTCACCTTATCGGTTTCAAGTTCCACCAAGGGCTCATCCGCCGTCACGGCGTCACCGGCTTTTTTCAGCCAACGCGCGACGGTGGCGGAAGAAACGCTTTCGCCCAGGCTGGGCACGACAATATCGGTCATTGCTCGATCCGTTCCAAAACCAATACGCGTCAGCCCGCCAGGGCCGCGCGCACCAATGCTTCCTGTTGTTGTTGATGCACTTTCGCAAGGCCGGTGGCGGGGCTCGCTGCCTCCTCCCGGCCGACATAGTCGGGGCGCTTTGCCGCGATATCCAGCGTCTTCAAGACGCTTTCAATGCGGCGATCCACGAAATTCCACGCGCCCATATTCTCAGGCTCTTCCTGGCACCAGACCACTTCCGCATTGCCATATTGCGCCAGCACGCGCGGCAGGCTGATGCGCGGGAAGGGGTAAAGCTGTTCCAGCCGCACAATCGCGACATCCTCGATGCCCTTGTCGCGGCGTTCCTGCAAAAGATCATAATAAACCTTGCCAGTGCACAGCACGACGCGGCGAATTTTCTTGGGCGGCGCGATTTTGTCCACCTCATCAATCACATGGCGGAAACCGCTGCCGGGACCAAATTCCGACAAGCTGCTGATGGCAAGCTTGTGGCGCAGCAATGATTTCGGCGTCATCACCACAAGTGGCTTGCGGTAATTCGCCTTCATCTGCCGACGCAGCGCATGGAAATAATTGGCCGGCGTCGTGAAATTGCAGACGCGCATATTGCGTTCAGCGCAAAGCTGCAAATAACGTTCAAGCCGCGCCGAGGAATGTTCCGGTCCCTGCCCTTCATAGCCATGCGGCAGCAGCATCACCAAGCCCGACATGCGGAGCCATTTGGTTTCACCGGATGCGATGAATTGATCAATGATCACCTGCGCGCCATTCGCGAAGTCACCAAACTGGCCTTCCCACAGCACTAAAGTCTTGGGATCGGCCAGCGAATAGCCATAATCGAAGCCCAGCACGCCAAATTCCGCGAGCAGCGAATTGAAGGCTTCAAACTTCGCCTGACCTGCGCGGATATTATTGAGCGGCGTGTATTCCGCCTGGCTTGCCTGATCAATCAGCACCGCATGGCGATGGCTGAAGGTGCCGCGCTGCACATCTTCGCCTGACAAGCGAACGCGATGGCCTTCAAGTAACAGTGAACCGAAAGCGAGCGCTTCACCGGTGGCCCAATCAATGCCTTCGCCGGTTTCAATTGCCTGGCGCTTTTGTTCCAATTGGCGCGCGATCTTGGAATTGACGCCGAAATCCGACGGCACGCGTGAAAGTGCCAGCCCGATTTCCTTCAGCGTTTCCGGCGCAACGGATGTCGCTTCAAGCTGCTCCGCCTCATCCGTGGAACCGGCGGGCTTCAGGCCGGACCAATGCCCTTCCAACCAATCGGCCTTGTTGGGGCGGAAGGATTGCGAAGCCTCAAAGGCTTCCTCAAGCCGCGCATTGAAGGCATCCAGCATCGCCTTGGAGGATTCAGACGGCACCGAGCCTTCCTGCGCCAAGCGTTCCGCATAAAGCGTGCGCGTGGTGCGCAATTCGCGAATGCGGTTATACATGAGCGGCTGGGTGAAGGCGGGCTCATCGCTTTCATTATGGCCATGGCGGCGATAGCAGACGATATCCAGCACCACATCCGCCCCGAACACCATGCGGAATTCGGAAACCAGCCGCGCGCAGAACACCACTGCTTCAGGGTCGTCGCCATTCACGTGCAGGATCGGTGCTTGGACGGATTTCGCGACATCGGTGCAATAGAGACCGGAATAGGCATGCACCGGCACGGTGGTAAAGCCGATCTGGTTATTGGTAACGATATGCACCGTGCCGCCGGTCCGATAGCCGACCAATTGGCTCATGGCCAGGGTCTCATAGACAACACCCTGCCCGGCAAAAGCCGCATCGCCATGCAGCAGAATGCCCATGACGGAGCGCCTTCCCTTGATATCGCCCGACATATCCTGGCGCGCGCGCACCTTGCCCGCCACCACCGGGTCCACCGCTTCCAGATGCGAAGGATTGGGTTGCAGCGACAAATGGATCTTATTGCCGGCGATTTCCATATCGGTGCTGGTGCCAAGGTGATACTTCACATCGCCCGAACCGCCGGTATCATCCGGATTGCTGGAATTGCCTTTGAATTCCGAAAACACCTGGGTGAAGGACTTCTTCACGACATTGACCAGCATGTTGAGCCGGCCACGATGCGCCATGCCAATGGCGATTTCCTTGGCACCTTGCTTGGCCGCGGTTTCAATCACCGCCTGCACCGCCGGAATGGTCGCCTCCCCGCCTTCCAGGCCAAAGCGCTTGGTGCCCACGAATTTCCGCGCACAAAAGGCTTCAAAGCCTTCCGCTTCCGTCAATTGTTGCAGAATTTGATTCTTCTGCGCGGTATCGAAAGCACTATTCCAGGGTGCGCCTTCAATGCGGCGCTGGATCCAGGATTTCTGGTCCGGGTCCTGGATATGCATGAACTCAACGCCAATCGAACCGCAATAGGATGCACGGCAGATGGCGAGGATTTCACGCAGGCTCGCGGTTTCCTTGCCCAGCACGAAATCCAGAAAGATTTGCCGATCCCAATCCTCATCCGTGAAGCCATAGGTCTTGGGGTCAAGCTCAGGATGGGGCTTCGGCACTTGCAGGGCGAGCGGATCAAGCCGCGCTTCCAAATGCCCGCGCACGCGATAGCTGCGGATCAGCATCAGCGCGCGGATCGAATCGAGCACCGCGCGGCGCGTCGCTTCCGGGTCTGCTGCACCTGGCTTGGCGCCCTTGGCGGGGGTGGGCTTTTCCGGATCGGGCCCGAAAGCGCCCCGGATGCGCGGCGCCCAGGAAGCGCCAGAGGCATCCGTCAGCACTGCCCGCGCCTCATCATTCAAGGAGGCGAAAAGCTCCGCGAAGCTCGGGTCCACGCTTCCGGGATTTTCTGTCCATCTGGCGTAGAGATCAGCAAGATAGGCAGCATTCGCCCCCGTCATCGCGGTTGCGATAATATCCACTCCGGCCATCAACCTTCTCCCTTCCGCCTGGACTGCCCCGTTCGGGGTTTGGCGGATGTGTTCTTGTGGTGCCGTGCAGCGCCCCGGCACCGGGGCAGAGGGCTGCCAGCATAAGGCCTTAACGCCCGCTGCGGCAGCCCCCCAATTCTAGTTTTGGGCGAAATCAGCCACCAAGCGCCTTGACCATGGTGGAGCCTAGCGCAGAAGGACTATCCGCAACGTGAATCCCGGCGGCTTTCATGGCGGCCATTTTCGCTTCCGCCGTATCCGCGCCGCCAGAAATCACTGCCCCGGCATGGCCCATGCGCCGGCCAGGCGGCGCCGTGGCGCCAGCGATGAAGCCCACCACCGGCTTATTCGGCTTGCCGGGGGCGAAATTCTCCCGCTTCAGATACTCAGCGGCCAGGATTTCGGATTGCCCGCCGATTTCACCAATCATGACGATGGATTTGGTATCGGGGTCGGCCAGGAACATTTCCAGCACCTCGATGAAATCCATGCCCTTCACCGGGTCGCCGCCAATGCCAACGCAGCTTGATTGGCCAAGCCCGGCAGCGGTGGTTTGCGCCACGGCCTCATAGGTCAGTGTCCCGGAACGCGACACAATGCCAACCGACCCAGGCTTATGGATATGCCCCGGCATGATACCGATCTTGCAGGCACCCGGCGTGATGACGCCCGGACAATTCGGCCCGACCAGGCGGGATTTGGAGCCATCCAGCGCGCGCTTCACCTTCACCATATCCAGCACCGGAATGCCTTCCGTGATGCAGATGATCAGCGGCACTTCCGCATCAATCGCTTCCAGAATCGCATCCGCGGCGAAGGGCGGCGGCACATAGATCACGGAAGCATTGGCGCCGGTTGCCGCCACGCATTCCGCCACCGTGTCAAATACCGGCAGGCCGATATGGGTGGTGCCGCCCTTGCCGGGCGTGACACCGCCGACATAAGTCGAACCATAAGCAATGCCTTGTTCGGCATGGAAGGTGCCCTGCGCCCCGGTAAAGCCCTGGGTCATCACGCGGGTATTGGCGTTGACAAGAACAGCCATGGTTCAGGCCCCCTTCACGGCAGCAACAACTTTCTGCGCCGCATCGGCAAGATTATCGGCGGCGATAATGGCAAGCCCGCTATCGGCGAGGATTTTCTTGCCCAGATCAACATTGGTGCCTTCAAGCCGCACTACCAAAGGCACTTTCAAGGAAAGCGTCTTGGTCGCTTCCACAATGCCCGTCGCGATCATGTCGCATTTCGCGATGCCGCCGAAGATATTGACCAGAATGGCCTTCACATTGGCGTCCGAGGTGATGATGCGAAAGGCTTCCGTGACGCGCGCTGCCGTCGCCGTGCCGCCCACATCCAGGAAGTTCGCCGGGCTTGAACCGTAAAGCTTGATGATATCCATCGTCGCCATGGCCAGGCCCGCGCCATTCACCATGCAGCCAATCTCGCCATCCAGCGCGACATAGTTCAGGTCATTATTGACCGCGTCCAATTCCTTCGGATCCATTTCGCTGTCATCACGCAGCCCCTCAAGGTCCTTGTGGCGGAACAGCGCATTGTCATCGAAGGACACTTTGGCATCAAGCGCGACAATCTCTCCGCCGCCAGTCACTACAAGCGGGTTGATTTCCACAATCGCGCAATCGAGTTCGACGAAGGCACCGTAAAGCGCCAGCACAAACTTGGTGAAGGAAGAAACCTGCTTGCCGGTCAGCCCAAGGCCAAAGGCGAGCTTGCGCGCATGAAAACCCGAGACGCCCGAAGCCGGGTCAATCGCGACCTTCAGGATTTTCTCGGGATGCTTTTCCGCGACTTCCTCAATCTCCATCCCACCTTCGGTGGACGCCATAATCGTCAGGCGCGATGTCGCGCGGTCCACCAGTAGGCCGAGATAAAGTTCGCGCGCGATATCGCAGCCATCTTCCACATAAACGCGCGACACCAGCTTGCCGGCGGGGCCGGTTTGCTTCGTCACCAGCGTCTTGCCGATCATGGCATCAGCGGCGGCCTTCACATCGGCGGCGGATTTCACGACGCGCACGCCGCCCTTGCCATTCGGGTCTTCCATGAAGCGGCCCGCGCCGCGTCCACCCGCATGGATTTGCGATTTCACCACATAGACCGGGCCGGGCAGCTTGGCCGCTGCCGCGGCGGCTTCCTCGGCATTCCAGGCGACATGGCCTTCAAGAACGGCAACACCATAGCGGCGCAGCAGCTCCTTCGCCTGATATTCATGGATATTCATACAAAATGCCTCCGGTCCGGATGCGAAAAGAGCCAGGCAAAGGCCTGGCTCCGAGCGTTTTAGCCAACCAGCTTGCGCGACGCTTCGATCAATTCCTGCACCGCGGCGCAGCTTTTATCGAAAGCGGCTTGTTCAGCCGGGTTCAGCTCAATTTCAACAATGCGTTCAATGCCGCCCGCGCCAATCACCACCGGCACGCCGACATAAAGATCCTTGATGCCGTATTGGCCGGTCAGCCAAGCAGCGCAGGGCAGCACGCGCTTCTTGTCCTTCAGGTAGCTTTCCGCCATGGCGATGGCGGAAGCCGCCGGCGCATAGAAGGCGCTGCCGCGTTCCAGCAGCTTCACAATCTCACCACCACCATTGGCGGTGCGCGCCACGATGGCATCAATCTTTTCCTGCGTGGTCCAGCCCATCTTGATCAGATCAGGCACGGGAATGCCAGCCACCGTGGAATAACGCGTCAGCGGCACCATGGTATCGCCATGCCCGCCCAGCACGAAGGCGGTGACATCTTCGACCGAAACATTGAATTCCTGTGCCAGGAACAGCCGGAAGCGCGACGAATCCAGCACGCCCGCCATGCCGACAACCTTATTATGCGGCAGGCCCGACTTTTCGCGCATCACCCACACCATCGCATCCAGCGGGTTGGTGATGACGATCACAAAGGCGTTCGGGCAATGGTTCTTGATGCCTTCCGCCACTTGGGCGATCACGCCGGCATTCTTCGCCACCAGATCATCGCGGCTCATGCCCGGCATGCGCGGGAAGCCAGCGGTGACGATGACCACATCGGAACCGGCAATGGCGGCATAATCGCCCGTGCCGACCATGTGCGAATCAAACCCATCCACCGGGCCGGATTGCATGATATCCAGCGCCTTGCCCGCGGCAACGCCGGGGAAGACATCGAACATCACGACGTCGCCAAGTTCCTTGAGACCAATGAGGTGAGCCAAAGTGCCGCCGATATTACCGGCGCCGACCAAAGCAATTTTCTTGCGGGCCATGTCGCTTCCTTAAACCTTGCTGGAAAACGCCCGTTTCCTAGCCCCGAAGCCCCCGCCCGGCAAGGCGGGCGGCGTTCAGGCCATGCCCTGTCCCCCCAAATGCGGCAGGGCCAGGTATTCCTGGCTTTGCATTTCGGTGAGGCGAGAGGCCGTGCGTTCGAACATCGTGGCATTGGTGCCGCGTTCATAAAGCTGGTCGGGGCTGGAAGCGGCACTCGCCACCAGCTTGCAGCGGTGTTCGTAAAGCGTGTCTATGCAGGTGATGAAGCGGCGCGCCTTGTCGAAATTCTCCGGGCCCAGGCGGGGGATGTCATCCACCACCAGGCTATGGAAGGCCTGGGCAATGGCCAAGTAATCCGCAGGACCCAAGGGCTTGCCGCATAATGCGTTGAAATCGAAGCGCGCCACGCCGCGGGCGGCTTCCGGCACCTCAATCACCCGGCCAAGCAGGGGGAGTTCCATCGGCGCCCCCTGCGCCTGGCCGGTCAGTTCCGCAAAAGCGGCATCCAAGGCGGCTTCAGCCCGGCCATCGGCGGGGACATGCCAAGTGGGCAGGCTTCTGATCCTTTCCCGGCGGTAATCCCGCGCCGCGACCAGGGGCCAGACCTGCACATGCCGGTTGATGAGCGCGATGAAGGGCAGAAAGGCATCCCGCCCGGGCTGGCCCTTGAACAGATCAGCCGGGGCAGTGTTTGACGTGGCAACAATCACGGTCCCGCGGGCGAAAAGCGCTTCAAACAGCCGGCCCAGGATCATGGCGTCCGCAATGTCATGCACCTGGAATTCGTCAAAACAGAGCAAAGCGGCATCGGCGGCGATGGAATCGGCCAAGGGCGGGATGGGGTCCGCGCTATCGCCATGCACCTGCTTCCAGCCATGAATACGCCGATGCGCCTGCTGCATGAAGGCGTGGAAATGCAGCCTTTGCTTGCGCGGGACCTCGGCCGTCTCAAAAAACAGGTCCATGAGCATGGATTTGCCGCGCCCGACCTCCCCCACCAGGTAAAGGCCCTGCGGGGGCTCCCGGCGCGGCGGGGCGGTGGTGCGGCCAAAAAGCCGCCCGAGTAGCCCGGTGGGCTTGGGTGCGGCATCTAAGGGAGTGGGGTCATAGCCGCGCAGCGCCTGCCAAAGGGCCTGCAAACGCTCCATCGCCGCGGCCTGGGCGGCATCGGGTGCCAATTCGCCGCTGGCAAGCCGGGCCTGATAGGCCTTCCATGGCCCAGGCGCCGTCCCTTTGGTTTTCGAGTCGCTTTCCTCAACAGGCTGCATGCAGCGCCTCTAACCCGGCGGGCACGCCCCCACAATCCAAGCGGCATTGATCGCGACGGGGGAAGGATTTAGTGACCATCCATTATCAAAGGTTTGACGCGCCATGACCCGTTCCATTGCCATTCTCTATGCCGCCGATGGCTATGTCTCCCAAGGCCGCGCCATGCTTGGTCGGCGGGTCGCAGGCGATAGCTTCCTGAATGGCTTGCTCCGCCATGGCGGCCTGGAAAGCCTGGTTGGCCTGATGCTGAATGACCGGGAAGCGAAGGATTTTCCAGCGGAAATCCAGGCCCGCGCGCCAGGGTTGCAAGTGCGCACCGCAGGCTATGAGGATCAACGCCCGGTCGCGGAAGCCGGCACGTTGTTCCTGCCAGGCCCTGTGCTGGAATCCTACGCCTATTGGCGCCGGCGGTCGGGCAATCAGCGCGCCTTCAGCCTATGCGGTGTGACGCATACAACCTCCACCGATCGGGTGATGGATGCGCTGTCCCATTCCCTGACGGCGCCGGTGCAGCCTTGGGATGCCATCATCTGCACATCGCGTGCGGTACAGAGTATGGTGCGGCGGCAATTGCAGGAAAACGTCGCCTATCTGCAAAGCGCTCTGGGCGCGTCTCGTGCCGGTGTGCCGATGCTGCCCATGATCCCGCTTGGCGTTGATTGCGAGGCCTTCCGCCGCGACCCGGCCCTGGGTGCTGCCTATCGCCAGGAATTGGGCATTGGTTCTGAGGATATCGCCATTATCCTGGTGGCGCGGCTTTCCAATGCGACAAAATTCTCGCCGCTGCCGATGTTTCTGGCCTTGCAAAAGGCCGCCGAACGCAAGGGGCGGAAGCTCCATCTGCTGCTGACGGGGTGGATTGAAGGTGATGGGTCGCGCCCCGCCTTTACCGATGCCGCGACGCAAGCCTGCCCGGATGTGAAGGTGCATCTGCTGGATGGGCAGAACGCCGAGATTCGCACAAAAGCCTGGGCGGCGGCGGATATCTTCACCCTGCCGGTGGATAATATTCAGGAAACCTTCGGCCTGGCGCCGGTGGAGGCCATGGCGGCGGGCCTGCCGGTGGTGGTGACAGATTGGGATGGCTTTCGCGATACGGTGGAAGATGGCGTGACGGGCTTTCGCATCCCAACCATGATGGGCGGCAATGGCAATCCCATTGCCATGCGCTATCAAATGGGGGCGGATGATTACAACGCCTATTTGCGTGGTACATCCCAGGCCATTGCCATGGATATTGGCGCGGCGGCGGATGCCTATTATCGGCTGGCGGAAGATGCGAATTTGCGCCGGCAGATGGCGGAAGCGGCGCGGCTGCGCGCGCGGCGCATGTATGATTGGTCCGCCATCATACCGCAGTATCAGGCGCTATGGGATGAACAGGCGCGCATTCGTGCCAAGGCAGCGGAATTCGCGCCACTGATCCCTGGGCGCCAACCTGCACCGACACGCCCTGATCCCTTCATGCTGTTTGCGGATTATCCAACAAATCGGCTGGACCCGAAGCAGCGCGTGACGCTGGTGCCGGGCGCAAATCTTGATCTTTTGCGCCAGCGCGCGGCCATACCTGGCGCGGTTTCTCGCGGCTCCTTGCTGCCTTCTCTCAACGGCTTTCAAGTGATGCTGGAACGCCTCGCGCAAGGCAGCATGACTGCAGGTGAATTGGGTGGCGCCTTGCCGCCGGATCAGCGCCCGCGCGCCGCCATGGGCATGGTCTGGCTGATGAAGCTTGGCCTGATCACCATCGCGCCTGCCGAGGAAGCTCCGCCCGCTTGACTTGACGGCCCTGCCATCCGGGCGTCCGATGCGCGCGGCATGCACCACGCATGGTTCGCCTTGGGATGGAACATAATGGCAGCGCAAAATCAGCAGGAAGCCTTTGATCCGATTAGCCTTGAGATCTACTGGTCGCGCCTGATTTCCATCGCCGATGAGGCCGCAACCGGCCTGCTCCGCACCGCCTTTTCCACCATTGTCCGCGAATCAAATGACTTCGCGACGGTGCTGATGGATCGCAATGGGGATTCGATCAGCGAGAATACCGGCGGCATCGCCTCCTTCTCCTGCATTCTGCCGAAAACCACGAAGATATTTCTGGAACGCTTCCCGGCAGAGACCTGGAAGCCGGGCGATTGCGTGATCACGAATGACCCGTGGCTTGCCACCGGGCATTTGCCGGATTTCACCGCGGTCAGCCCGATTTTCCATCAAGGGCGGTTGGTTGGCTTCGCCGGTTCCATTTCCCATTCGCCCGATGTCGGCGGCGCGCTGTGGTCCGCCGATTGCCGGGAATTGTTTGAGGAAGGCATCCGCATCCCCCCTTCCCGCCTGTTTCGCGCAGGCAAACGCAATGAGGATTTGGTGGACGTCTTGCTCGCGAATGTGCGGCTCCCACGGCAAGTGATGGGCGATCTGGAAGCGCAGGTAATTGCGAATGAGGTCTGCGCGCGCGGCGTGGATGAATTTCTGGGCGATACGGGCCTGCCTGATCTGCAAGGGCTCGGCGCTGCCTTGCATCAACGGGCGGATGCCGCCATGCGCCGCGCCATCGCCGACCTTCCCGATGGCACCTGGCATTCCACACTGGAAGCCGATGGCTTTGATGAGGCGATTACGCGCATCGCCTGCGCCGTCACCATCAAGGGTGAGACGATGCATATTGATTTCGCCGGCAGTTCAAAACAGGTGGATCGCGGCATTAATTGCGTGATGAATTACACCCATGCCTATTCGGTTTATCCGGTGAAATGCGCGCTTGATCCCTTCACGCCGCGCAATGAGGGTTCCTATGGCGCGATTACGGTGAGCGCGCCGGAAGGCAGCATCCT
>JADCEX010000157.1 GCA_020249825.1 Roseomonas sp. | reverse complement strand
CTTGCACGAGCTTTCGCTGACCGAAGCCTCTGCCGGCATTGCGCGGCGACGCTTTTCTCCCGTGGAATACCTGGATGCCCTGCACCAAAGGGCTGAAACCGTGGGTGGCAAGGTCAATGCCATTGTCCGCCCGCTTTGGGATGAAGCGCGCGCGCAGGCGGTGAAGGCAGGGCGACGCATGGCGCGGAGCGGCCCGCGCTCCGCGCTGGATGGCCTGCCGGTCGGGCTCAAGGATATCATTGATATCGCAGGGCATCCCACCACCTGCCATTCGCGCATCCTACTCGATAATCAGAAAAGCGCCGACGCGGCGGTGGTGGCCAAGCTGCGCGCGGCAGGGGCGATTTTCCCGGCCAAACTCGCAACCCATGAATTCGCGATTGGCGGCCCGGCCTTTGACCTGCCCTTCCCGCCGGCGCGCAACCCCTGGAATACGGCGCATCATCCGGGGGGCTCCTCTTCCGGTTCTGGCGCCGCCGTGGGCGCCAATATCCTGCCCGCCGCGCTTGGCACCGATACCGGCGGTTCCGTGCGCCACCCCGCCAGCCATTGCGGCATTGTCGGCATGAAGGCGACTTATGGGCTGGTATCTCGTCGTGGTGTGTTTCCACTCGCCTTCACGCTTGATCATGTCGGGCCCATGACGCGCACAGTGGCCGATAATGCGCTGCTGCTCAGCATGATGGCCGGGCATGACGCGCTTGATCCCGGCAGTGCCGCGCATAAGCCCGAAAACTATGCGCGGAAGATGAAGAAGGGGCTGAAGGGCCTCACCATAGGCTTCGTGCGGCATTTTCACGAAAAGGATCAGCCCGCCTCTGCCGAAATGGCGGCCGCGCTTGAAGCCGCTGCCAAGGTGCTGGCCAAGGAAGGGGCGAAGATCAAGACCATTACCCTGCCCTCACTCAATGAATTCGCCGGCGTCAATCGCGCCATCCTGATGGCGGAAGCTGCCGCCATTCATGGCAAATGGCTGCGTGAAAGGCCGGGCGACTACGCCAACCTCACTTTGCGCCGCCTGCTGCCGGGGCTTTTCATGCGCGCCGAGGATTACGTGCAGGCGCAGCGCCGTCGCCGGGAATTGGTCGCTGCCGTTGAAGCCGCGTTTGCGGAGGTTGATCTGCTGCTGACCGCATCTTCCATGGATGTCGCCTGCAAGATTGATGATGCCGAAGCGGTGGACCTTACCTATCCGCGCCAGGCGCGCACGCCCTTCAATATCACGGGCCATCCGGCGCTGACGATGATGTGCGGCATCTCAAAGCTTGAGGGTTTGCCCCTATCCCTGCAATTGGTCGGCCCAAGCTTCGGGGAGGCCACCATCTACCGCGCCGCCGCTGCCTATGAACGCGCCGCACCCTGGAAGGACCTGCGGCCAGCGCTGTAATCTCGCGCATGTTCTTCGCCCAGCTTTTCGATCGGCGCTGGCGCCACCCTGTGCTGGTGCCGCTGTTCTTTTTGGCGCTTGCGCTGCTGTTTCGTGTCTTTTCCTTCGTCGCCGCCGTGATTGATACGGATGAGGGGCTCTATATGCTCCAGGCGCGGGAATGGCTGGATGGCGGTTGGCCTATTGCCGCAGTGTGGGACATGCACCCGGTGGGCGCGCCCGCGGTTTTCGCTGTGGTCATGGCGATTTTCGGCGATGGTGTCTGGGTGCTGCGCGCGCTCGGCGCGGTCTGCGTTGCGGCGACGGCGACGGCCTTGTTCAGCGCAGTGCGCTATGCTGGTGGGCCACCCGCGCTCGGCTTGGCGGCTGGCGTTCTTTATGTCGCGCATAGCGGGCTTTTGGGGGGCCTTGCGACCAATACCGAAATTCTCTTTGCGCCGCTGGTGGGCTGGGCCATGGCGCTTGGCCTGCGCGGCGCGGTGGATACGCTGGAACGCAATAAGGCCCCGCGCTGGCGCGATATGGTGGTAATGGGGGTGCTGATCGGCTTCGCACTCACGCTGAAGCCGGTGACGTTTTTTGAAGGCGCACTCGCCTGGTTGCTGCTGGTGGGGCCGGCCTATCGCGCGGGTTTGCTCGGGCTTCGCAATATTGCCGCCATGGCGGGCGCCTATGCGTTGATCTGCGCAGCGCCCACGCTGGCTTTTGGCGCGGCCTATGCGCTGCGCGGGGAGTTCCACATCTTCCTGGAAGGCGCCTTTCTTGCCCCGCTGCGCTATGCCGGCGCGCGATTGAGTGCGGCGGATTCCTTTCGCTTCGCGGTGGTGGCGGCCTTGCTCTTGCTCTGGGCCTTTCTGCTTGCCATCCCTGCGCTCGTGCGGCCGCGCAATCGCGAAGGGCCGCTCGCACGGCTTCGGCAATTCGGCATGATCTGGTTTGTGGCCGCCACTTTCGCGGTGGTGCTGCCAGGCCAATTCTATCAGCATTATTTTCTGATCTGGCTTTTGCCCCTTTCGGTGCTGGCTGCCATCGGCGCCCGGCAAATGGCGCGGTATATGCGCCCCGGTATGGTGGTGATCGGCTTTCAGGTGCTGATCGCGGCGGTGGCCTTGGATGCCTGGCGCGTTGCGGCCCTACCCCGGCTTGATCGCGGCATTGGCCTTGGCGCGCCTGATCCCGTACGCCGCACCGCCGCCGCCGTGCGCGCGGAAATAGACTCGGGCGACCCGATCTGGGTCGTGAATTATCACCCCGTGGTCTATGTGCTGGCGGATGCTTCCGTGTCCACACGCTACGCCTTCCCTGCCCATTTGGCGGGTCCTTTCTATCGCGTGACGGGCATTGATTCTTACGCCGAAATCAACCGCATTCTGGAAAGCCATCCGCGCGTTCTGGTGATTGATCGCGGCTGGTGGCCAAGCGTGCGCCGCCGTGCTGCGATATTGATTGAAGCGGCGCTGGATGAGCAATATGAATTGGTCGCGACAGTGCCGGAAGAACGCGGGCCGATCGAAATATGGCGCTTGCGATAATCTCAACGCCTCACGGCGCGAATATCGTGAACACAAAGGTCGTCGCCAGCACCAGATGCACAATGCCGGAAAGGATATTCGTCCGCCCGGTACCATAGGTCAGCATCGCCACCGCGAAGCCAAGCGCCAAAAGCACCGAATGCCCAGCCGAAATCCCAAGCGCGAGCGGCGTGCCATTCCACCACGTGACCAGCGCCACAGTCGGCACCGTCAGCCCGATTGAGGCAACGCCGCTGCCGAGCGCCAGGTTGATCGCCGATTGCATGCGATTATGGGCAGCCGACCGCAGCGCCGCGCCGGATTCCGGCATCAGCACAATGGCCGCGACAATCACGCCCACAATCGCGGCCGGCGCACCAAGCGCCACCACGCCATCTTCCAAGGCTGGCGCCAAACATTTGGCGAGCATCACCACCGACAGCAGAGAGACACACAGCAACAGAAAGGACAATAATGCCCGGCTGCCAGTGGGGCGGGCATGACCATCACCCATCGCGCTTTCTTCCGGCAGGAAATATTCGCGATGGCGATTGGTCTGCACAAAGAGGAAGGCCGCGTAGAGCGCCAGGCAGACAAGCGAAACAAAGGCCAATTGGCCCGTGCTGTAATAGGGCCCAGGCACAGAAACCACATGATTGGGCACGATCAGCACCAGCACCGCCATCGGCATCAATACCGCAAGCAGCGCATTGGCCCCAGGAACCCGGAAGCGATTTTCCCGATGGATTATACCACCAACCAGAATGGCAAGCCCCGCGATCCCATGCAGCACGATCATGACCGTAGCCAGCAGCGTATCACGCATCAGGGTTGGGTTATCATCCCCTGACAGCATCAGGGAAATGATCAGGCCCGCTTCAATCACCGTGACGGAAAGCGCCAGGATTAGGCCACCAAAAGGCTCACCCACGCGCAGCGCCACCACCTCGGCATGGTGCACGGCCGCGACCACGTTGCACAGCAACGCCGCAAGCGTAAGAAGGGCCAAAGCCTCCAACTCAACCTTGCCAATGCCAAGCCAGACGACAATGCCCGCCAGGGGCGCAAGGATGAAAAGAAGCGGAGGGCGATCTTTTACGGGTGAAGCCATGATGATGTTTGAACCTATTCCGTGCTTGCCCGCAAAGATGCGCAGGCGGCTTTAGAACAAGAGCCCCTTCTTCAACATGCCATGCACGCCCTTTTCGCCATTCACCGTCTGCGTCACACGGAAATCCACCGCGAGTGAGCAGAATTGATAGGCATCCGCATCCGAAAGATTGGTACGCGAACAGATGAAGGCGATCATCTCCCGCAGGGCCTGCTTCATCGCCAGATCCAGATCCTCATTCATCCCCATGGTGATGAAATGGGTCTTGGTCTCCGCGCGGGGGAATTTCAGCACCGGGTCCTTGGCGCCGCCGCCCTTCACCACGGAAAGCTTGAAATGCCCCGTGAGGCAAATCTCAAGGGCATTGATGCAGACCTCCCCATCGCCCTGCACGCCATGGCCATCGCCGGCGGAAAACAAGGCGCCCTTGTTGAAAATGGGCAGGAACAGCGTGGTACCTTCGGTCAATTCCTTATTGTCCAGATTGCCGCCAATGGCGCGCGGTTCCTTGGTGTTCACCATGCCCCAATCGGGCGGCGGTGCCACACCCATGACACCGAAGAAAGGTGCGAGCGGCAGATCAAGCCCGCCATCCTGCGGCCCGAAAGGCAGGCGGCAGGTCATGGCCTGCTTGTTCACCGGAATATGCAGCGTGCGCCGATAGGGGAAATCTTCAGGCAGCGTACCGAAAAGCGGGCGGAAGCCGCAAAAGCCCCAATCCGCACCGAGTTCGATTTTTTCGATATCCACCCGCAAAGCATCGCCTGGCTCGGCGCCACGCACCTCAACGGGGCCGGTGATGATATGCGCGCCAAGCCGCGGCAGCTTGGCGTGGATTTCCGAAATCGCCGGATGTAGCGGCAGGCCCTTTTCCGGCCCCGGCATCACTTCCGGCCCGCCCGACACACATTCCAGAATGACCGTCTCGCCCGAGGCAATGCTCGCCACCGGGGGGAAGGAAGCATCAAACCCACCCCAGCGGCAGGTGGCGACGGAAGCGGGGATACGCGTTGCTTGCGACATCAGACTTTCCTTTTAGATCAGGGCATCTTCAAGCCAAGCGGTATCGCTTGGCGGCTCGGCAAATACGACCAGGCAATAATTCAGCACATGACCGGTGAAGGCAAGTGATCCGGACATGCCTCAGAGCCAGCCTTTACGCCGAAAATAGAGAATGGGCAGAATGGCCGAAACGATCATCAGCAAAAGCGCCAGGGGATAGCCGAAGGTGAATTTCAGCTCCGGGATGAATTCGAAATTCATGCCGTAAATGCTGGCAATGAGCGTCGGCGGCATGAGCGCCACGGACGCCACGGTGAAGGTCTTGATGATGGCGTTCTGTTCCACATTCAACACGCCCAGCACCGCATCCAGCAGGAATTGCGCCTTGGAATTGAGGAAGCTTGCATGTTCCACCAGGGATCGCACATCGCGCACCAGCGTCTTGATCAGCGCCTGGTTTTCCTTGCGGATGGCGGTTTCCTTTTCCGCCCCCACAAAGGTCAGGATGCGTGACAGGCCAAGCAGGGTTTCGGAAGCGCGCGTTGTCACTTCACCGACCTGCCCCAAGGTGAATAGCGCATCCTTCAGCTTGTCATTGCGCCGATGCATTTTGACATCCGCCTGGGAAGTGCGGAAGGTGGATTGGCTCGCCTTATCCATATCGGCGCCAACCTTCTCCAGAATATCGGCCAGCCGATCCACGATCTGTTCAAACAGATGCAGCATCGCCGCATCAGGGGAATGCAGCAAGGCTGGCTGGCGCTGCGCGCGCGTGCCAAACACGGTGAAGGCCCGCGGCGTGGCATAGCGCACCGTGACCAGCGTACTATTCGTGAGCACGAAGCTGATCGGGGTGGAACCGTAATCGCCCGAATCAACGCCATGGAGGAAATTGGCCGTCAGGAACAGCGCCTCATCCTCTCGATACAGGCGCGATGAACTTTCGATTTCCTGCATTTCCTCCCGCGTTGGAATCTCAAGCGAAAGGGCATGCTGCACTGCGCGTTCTTCAGCCGCGGTCGGATTGAGCAAATCTATCCAGACAGCGCGGCGGAGATTTTCCGCAGCAGCGACTTCGGCAGCATTCTCCCGCGCGGGCTCAGGCAAGGCCGCGGTGATTTCAGAAATGGCGCCTTCGCGTACGCGGCAGCGGCCATCCTCAATGGTCCAGGTTGTCAGCATGGCGCGGGCCCTCCACGCGACGAAAGAGGCGAATTTCTATCAGACTTGGCCCGGCAACCTGAATAGACCGTCGGCCCCAGGCCCAGGTCAATAGCCCTGGGGCAAGGGCCGCAGCCAACCCCGCCGCACCATGGCGCCGGGGCGTGACGCTAATGACCTTAGGCGCCCGGGCGGGGCGGCGTGTTCTGCGCCGGCGCGGCCTGCGCCGTGGAAGAAGCGGCGGCCGGGCCCTGGATGCTGCCGGCCGGCTGGGTCTGCCCCTGGGCCTGCGCCTCCATCGAGGCATCCGCCTGATCTTCCTTGATATTTTGCTTGAAGGACTTGATGCCCTTGGCCAGATCGCCCATCAGCCCACTGATCTTGCCGCTGCCGAAAAGCAGCAGAATGACCAGCAGAACCACAAGCCAGTGCCAGATGCTGAAGGAACCCATTGCGACGCCTCAATTCCCAGTTGGAAGACCCGCCGGAGCGGAGCTTCGGACCCTATGACATGGCGACAACCTAATAGCCAAGGGGTCACCGCGCAAACCCCCAAATGGTTTGTCGATAGCCCCGCCGCAATGGGGGTTGAAAAGCAATCTGGTTTGCACCACTTAACGCCAAATCCGGGCCCCTCTGGCGGGGGCTGTCCGCATTATGGGCAGCCTGTCGCGATGTCGGATCGTGCAACCCTGCGCGGTCTCGGCCCCCTATGGCTGGTCCGCGTCCTTGAATGAGGTTTCGGGATGGAATTCCTGGCTGCCGAATGGATGGGCAAGCCCTTCTGGATGTGGAAGGGCTTTTTGCTCATCGTCGTTCTCTTGCTCGCCTTTGATCTTGGCGTCCTGAACCGCAAGGACAAGGAAATGGGTGTGGCCGAGAGCCTTTACCTCTCTGCCTTCTACATTGCCTTTGCCATGCTCTATGGCGCCGGCATCTGGTGGGCCTATGAAAACGGAGAGATCACGACCACGGACGGGGTCCATGCCGGCATGGCCTATTTTACCGGCTTCTTCATCGAAAAGGCGCTGTCCATCGACAATGTCTTCGTGATCAGCCTGATCTTCGGCTATTTCGCCATTCCGCGCCGCTATCAGTATCGTGCGCTGGTCTGGGGCATCATTGGCGTGATTGTGCTGCGCGGCATCATGATTGGCCTGGGCGCGGCGCTGGTGCAGCAATATAGCTGGGTGCTCTATATCTTCGGCGCCTTCCTGATCGCGACCGGCATCAAGATGCTTGTAGTGCCGGAAGGGGAGCAGGATATCTCGAAAAATCCCGTGGTCCGCTTCATGCGCAAGCACATGCGCGTGACGGATGAGCTGCATGGCCAGAAATTCTTTGTGCGCCAGATGGACCCGGCAGCGGGCAAGAAGCTGGCCTTTGCCACGCCCCTGTTCCTGGCGCTGGTGGTCATCAATATCGCCGATCTGATCTTCGCGGTGGATAGCGTGCCGGCGATCTTCGCCATCACGACCGATACCTTCATTGTCTATACGGCGAATATCATGGCGATCCTGGGGCTGCGCGCGCTTTACTTCGCACTGGCCGCCATGGTGCACCGTTTCCACTACCTGAAATATGCGCTGGCGCTGGTGCTGGTATTCATCGGCGGCAAGATCTTCTGGAACCAGATGGTCGGCAAGCTTGACCCCGCGATTTCGCTGGGTGTGACAGCGGCCATCATCGCTGGCGGGATTTTCTGGTCTCTCTGGAAAACCCGCGGCCAGCAGCCGCAAGGCACCTGAACCGCGCTTCAGCCGAGATGCAATTCGAAGGGGGCAACCTCAACAAATTCATCATCGGCTGAAGTACCATCCTTCCACATGAAGACCGCGAAGCGCGCTTCGCGGTCAAATGCCGTGAATGGGTGGTGCCAGACATTGGCCCCGTAAGTGACCCCCTGATCAGGCCGCGCCAGAAAGGCGCGCGCCCTTGCCATATCCGGCCTGCCATCCGCCCCATGTGGCGCCACCAGCACCAGCCAGCGCCCCGCTTCCATGGGGATGAAGGATTGCGAGGAAGATTCGTGCCGTTCCATGGTGGTGGACGCGAAAGGTACCGATTTCGGCAGGGCGCGCGTGAAAGAAAGGCTGGGCGCCGCCCCGCCGCGGCGGTTTTCCAGCATCTTGTCCATGTAAGCCCGGCCCGGCGCGGTTGGGCTTTCCAGCACCTCCCCAAAGGGAGCGAAGGCTTCGGCGGTGAGGGGTTCGGTCGTGATGCGGCGCATGGGGTGACTTCCGGTTTGAACCCCATCACCAAAGCGGCGCCGCGCGCGCCTGTCTAGCAGGCTGCTGAAATTCGTAGCCTGATTTCGCTATCTATGATTCACTGTCCTCGCATTCGGTTGAGGTTGCGATGCGTGGCAATGATGCAGTGGCTGGTTCCTTGTTCAGCTATGTTGATCTTGAAAAGCGGGTGCGTCCTGACCATCCGCTGCGCGTTATTCG
>JADCEX010000156.1 GCA_020249825.1 Roseomonas sp. | reverse complement strand
CCGGTCGCGGCGGTCGCGGATTACACCGAAGTGCGCGATGTGACGCGGGTTGAGGTGCGTGAGGCACGCGATGTCTCGCTGACCCTGATGTTCGACCCCGATCACGGGCTTTCCGAGCGCATCATTGCTGAGCAATTCACCGTGTGAGTGACGCGCCGCGCATTGCGCCCCGGCTATTGTTCTGGGGCACCGCGATTACGCAGCTTGTCGGCTGGGGCTGCCTGTTCACCCCCTTCCAATTGATGGTCGCGCCGATGGAAGCGGAGCTTGGCTGGTCCCGCGTTTTGATCTCGGGCGCCTTTACCTGCGGTTTGTTGATTTCCGGATTGGTCGCAGTGCCGGCGGGGCGTTGGCAGGATCGCCATGGGCCGCGCGGCATGATGACGGGTGGCGCGTTATTGGGTGCGGCCTTGCTGGTGTGGTGGAGTTTTGTCTCTCATCCCATCCTATTCATCGTGATCTGGATTTTGCTCGGTATCGCGCATGCCACCTGTCTTTGGGGGCCAGCCATGGCGGTGGTGGTGGCGGAAGCGCGTGATGTGACGCGCAGCATTACGGCGATTACGCTGATCACCGGTTTCACCGGCACCATCTTTATCCCGCTGGTGGAAGTGCTGATCAATCTTCTCGGCTGGCGCGATGCGCTGCTGGTGCTGGCGGTGATCCAAACGGGTTCGGCGGCACTAACGGGCTATATGCTGCGCCATGCCGGGCCGCCGAAGCGCGTGGCAGAGAGCCTGCCGCCAGTGTCCTTGATGCGCCGCTTGCGCGACCCGGTGTTTCTGGGCCTCGCCTTCTGCTTTGCAGCGCACGCCTTCATCGGCACGGGGCTTGGCGCGCATCTGGTGCTGCTGCTGCGCGAACGCGGCTGGCCGGAAGCGACCGTGTTGCTGCTGGCCGCGGCGCATGGGCCGGGGCAGGTAGCGGCGCGGTTGGTGCTATTCACGCTTGGGCGCGGCGTTCCCATGCGCCGTGTCGGGCGTTTTGCCGTGCTGCTGCTGCCGATTGGCATGGCGCTTTTCGCGCTTGCGCCGAATAGCCTGGCGCTGACCATTGCCTTCATCATCGCCTGGGCCGTGGCAGATGGCCTGCTGACCATTCTGCGCGCCGCAGGGGTGGCGGAAATCATGGGGCGCGATGGTTTCGGCGCGACATCTGGCGCCCTTTCCGCCTTTGCCGTGCTGCCGCGCACCGCTGCCCCCTTGGCGCTGGCGCTGGTATGGGATGCAGCGGGCGGCTATGGCCCGGTACCCTGGCTGCTACTGGGGATTGCGCTTTTCGCGATGGCGAGTTTCTACGCGGCGTCGCGCCCGCGCGGCGGTAGCGCTGACTTAGTTTGACAGGCGATTGCCGCCTGCGCCGCCACCAACATAACCACCGCGCGTGCCGCTGCCCTCACAAGCAGCAAGCCCAATCAGCAGCAGTGCGGCGATCAGGAAGCGCATGGTCATTGGTCGTTCAAATGGCAGGCGCTACGCTGGCCGGGCGCAATCTCTCGCAGCTTCGGCACTTCAACCTTGCAGCGTTCTATCGCCAGCGGACAGCGTGGGTGGAAATGGCAGCCACTCGGCGGATTGAGCGGTGACGGGATTTCGCCCTTCACCACGGAGAATGCGCGCTTCCGGTTTTCGATCCGCGGCACGGAATCAAGCAAGGACCGCGTATAGGGGTGATTGGGCCGACGGAAGACGGTTTCCGTATCCGCTTCTTCCACCACGCGGCCCAAATACATGATCACCACGCGATCAGACAAATGCTCCACCACGCCAAGATCATGGCTGATGAAAAGATAAGTCAGGTCCAATTCGCGACGCAGACGCATGAACAGGTTCAGAATTTGCGCCTGAATGGAAACATCCAGCGCCGCCACGGCTTCATCGCAAACAATGAAGTCCGGCTTCACCGCCAGCGCGCGCGCAATCCCGATACGCTGGCGCTGCCCGCCCGAGAATTGATGCGGATAGCGCCGCTTGAAGGCCGGGTCCAAACCCGCGCGGCGCATTTGTTCATCCACATAATCATCAAAGGCCGCACCATCCAAAAGCCCATGCACGCTCGGCGCTTCGCCGACAATATCCTGCACGCGCATGCGCGGATTGAGCGAGGCATAGGGGTCCTGGAAAATCATCTGGGTGCGGAGCTTCATCTGTCGCGCTTGCGCCCCTGTCAGCGCCTTGATGTCGCGCCCATCGCGCAGAATGGTGCCTTCCGTTGGCGGCAAGATGCCGGCCACCATGCGCCCGAGCGTGGATTTGCCGCAGCCCGATTCACCAACCAGCCCCACAACCTCACCCTTACGGATGGTGAGGTCCACGCGATCCACCGCATGCACCACTTCTTCGCGCACTGGCGCACCCAGGCGCTGCGCGATACGACCCGCGAAATCGAGCTTTTTTTCGAACCGGCGCGTGATACCGCGCAGTTCCAGCATCGGTGCGGCGTTCATGCGGCCTCAGAAGCTTCAAGATGGGGGTGAATGCAGCGCACCTCGCGCCCAGGCAGAATCTCCGCCATGACAGGTTCCGCAAGGCACGCTTCAGAAGCGCGCGGGCAACGTGCGCGAAAGGCGCAGCCCGGCGGCAGGTTGAGAAGCGAAGGCGTCATGCCGGGAATTTGCCTAAGCGCCTCACCCCGCTTGTTGCGGCTGGGGACGGAACCGATCAGCCCATGGGTATAGGGATGCAAGGGCTTGTCCAGCACCTCCCCCACCGCGCCCTTTTCCACGATGCGCCCGGCATACATCACCGCAATATCATCCGCGAGGCCCGCGACCACCGAAAGATCATGTGTAATCCAGATCATGGAAGTGCCGGTATTGGCGCAAAGCTTTTGCACCTCGGCCAGGATCTGGCCCTGGATTGTGACATCAAGTGCAGTGGTCGGTTCATCGGCGATGATCAATTGCGGTTCATGCAATAGCGCGATGGCAATCGCCACACGCTGACGCATGCCACCCGAAAATTGGTGCGGATAGGCCTTCAGCCTTTCATCCGGTGATGGAATACCGACCATGCCAAGCGTATCGCGCGCGCGCTGGCGGGCTTCCTCATGCGAGACCTTCTTATGCGCCAGCACGGTTTCGATCATCTGCGTATCAATGCGCAGCACCGGGTTCAGCGTCATCATCGGGTCCTGGAAGATCATGGCGATACGGTTGCCCCGCAAATCGCGCATTTCTTCTTCCGAAAGCTTCGCCAGATCGCGCCCCTGAAACAGGATGGACCCGCCCGCAATCCTCCCCGGCGGATCAACCAAGCCAATGATGGAAAAGCCCGTGACGGATTTGCCGGAACCGGATTCACCGACCAGCCCCATCACCTTGCCGCGGCCAACGGAAAAAGAAACGCCATCCACAGCCTTCACCACGCCAGCGCGGGTGAAGAAATGCGTCTGCAGATCGCGCACTTCGAGTGTAGGTGCCGTCATGCGCTTATTTCCGAAGCCGTGGGTTCAGCACATCACGCAATTGATCGCCCACCAGGTTGATGGCGACAATCGTGATCAGTAGCGCAATGCCGGGATAGAAGGAAATCCAGTATTTGCCTGAGAGCATATACTCATAACCATTGGCGATCAGCAGGCCGAGCGATGGTTCCGTGATCGGCACGCCAAGCCCAAGGAAGGAAAGGGTCGCTTCCAGCGCAATGGCGCGCGCCACCTGCATGGTGCCGACCACAATCAAAGGCGGCAGGCAATTGGGCAGCAAATGGCGGAACAAGACGCGATGCGTGGGCAAGGCCAGGCACTGCGCCGCTTCAATATATTCGCGCCGCCGTTCGACCAGCGCCGTGCCGCGCACCGTGCGCGCATAATAGGCCCATTCCACCAGTACCAAGGCGATCACCACATTCATGATGCCCTTGCCGAGAAACGCCAGGATCATCAGCGCGGCCAGGATGGTCGGGAAGGACAATTGCAAATCCACCAGCCGCATGATCACACTATCCGTCCGCCCGCCGGCATAGGCCGCGAGCAAGCCAAGGGAGGCGCCAATCAGGCAGGCAATCAAAGCCGAACCCGCACCAACGGTCAGTGAAATCCGCAAGCCATAGATGATGCCAGAGAGCATATCGCGCCCCTGATCATCCGTGCCGAGCCAATAGGTGAAACCCGCACCACCCACCGTGCCGGGCTCCATCCGCCCATCCATGATGTCAAGTTCAGCCAAATCATAGGGGTTCTGCGGCGTGATCCAGGGCGCGAAAATGGCAAGCAAGGCGATGATGATGAAGACCACCAAAGCCCCAAGGGCGACCTTGCTTTCGGCAAATTCGGACACGAAGCGCCGAAAAGGCGTTTCCACCTTATCGGCGATTTTGGCGGGGATGACAGCGTCGCTCATGTGCCTTTGCTCTCCAGCCGGACGCGCGGGTCAAGCATTGAATAGGTCAGATCAACAATCAGGTTGATCGCGATGAACATCAGCACGATCATCATCAGGTAAGCCACGATCACCGGCCGATCCAGCACATTGATCGAATCAATGATCAGCTTGCCCATGCCGGGCCAGGCGAAGACGCTTTCCGTCACCACCGAAAAGGCGATGGTGCTGCCAAGTTCCAGCCCCACCACGGTCACCACCGGGATCAGGATATTCTTGAACACATGCACGAAGGTCACACGCGCCGGCGAAAGCCCCTTGGCGCGGGCGAATTTCACGTAATCCATCAGCATGGTTTCGCGCACACCCGCGCGTGTCAGGCGAATGACCAGGCTGATCTTGAAGAGTGACAGGTTCAGCGCGGGCATCGCCATGTGCCGCAAGCCATCCCAGGTCAGGAAGGACCATTGCAGGCCAAGCAGCCTGCCCGTATCGCCCCGCCCGGTGGAAGGCAGCCACCCCAGATAGACGGCAAACACCATAATCAGCATCAGCCCCACCCAGAAGGTGGGCAGCGAAAAGCCCAGAATGGACCCCGCCATGATCACGCGGCTGAAGCGGCTATCCGGGCGAAGGCCGGCATAAAGCCCAAGCGGCAGGCCGATGATCAGCGCGAAAATGGTCGCGCCAAAGGCCAGTTCCATCGTGGCCGGCATGCGCTGCAAAATCAGCTTCAGCGCCGGTTCATTATAGACGAATGATCGCCCCAAATCGCCCTGCAACGCCTTGGTCAGAAACACCGCATATTGCTGCCAGAGCGGCAGATCGAGCCCAAGCGCCTGCACGGCGCGTTCACGTTCAATCTGGTCCGCATCCGGGCTGATCAGGATTTCCACCGGATCGCCAATGGCGAAGACGCCGATAAAGACAATCAGCGACATCGCCAGCACAACAAGCAGTGCCTGCAAGACGCGCCGAACAAGGTAGACGGTCATTTGCCCCTATCCGGTTCAGCGCGCCGCCGGGCGCACATCCTGCGCGCGCGTCAGCTCATCATTGCGGGCATCATGCGCCAGATGCCGGCGCATGGCCCAGATATTGGTCTGGATATGCAGCGGGATCACCGCCACATCCTCAGCCGCGATGCGCTGCGCGTCTATCACCAATTGCACGCGCTTCGCTTCATCCAGCTCCACCAGGGATTGATCCAGCAGCGCATCCAGCCGCGGGTTGGAATAGCGCCCACGATTGGAAGACCCCCAGCCCTTTTCGCGCGTCTGGGTCGCCAGGATATTGCGCAGGGGATGAGACCCATCCGGGTTGGAACCCCAGCCAATCAAATGCGCAGAAAAATCCGCCCGCCCAGCGCGGCCAACAAAAGTGGTCCAAGGCTGCGCTTCCACCGTGGTGCGCACACCAATGCGCGTCCACATCTGCCCCACCGCCTGGATGATGCGCGCATCATTCACATAACGGTCATTCGGGCCGTTCAACTGAATGCGGAAACCCTGCGGATAGCCCGCTTCTGCCAGCAGGCGCCGCGCGCCATCAGGATCAAAAGGCGGCGGCGTCACCCCCGGCACATGGGTGTAGACACCTTCCGGCAGGAATTGCCCCGCCGGGATTGCGGCACCTTCCATCACGCGATCCACAATCGCGCGGCGGTCAATGGCGACGGAAAGCGCGCGGCGTACGCGCACATCCTGCAAAGGATTCCTGCCCAGCGGCTTGCCTTCATTATCCGTAATGAAGGGCGAGTTTTCATTGGCCTGGCGCAGATGATCCAGGCCGAGGAAAATCAGGCGCAGGCCGACCGTTTCCGAAAGCGTGATCCGGTTATCCTGCCGTAGCTTCGCCAGATCCGATGTCGGCACCTGGTCAATGAATTCCACGTCACCCGCCAACAGGGCCGCGGTGCGCGCGGCGTCATTGGTAATCATACGATACAATACGCGCTGGAAGGGCGCGCGATCGCCCCAGTAATTGTCGTTGCGTTCAAATTCAATGCGGTCGCCGCTGCGATGCGACACCACGCGATAGGGGCCAGTGCCAATCGCCGCGCGGCCGGCGTTGAAATCCTCGGTCGTCGCGTTCTGATGCGTCTCACGGTCCAGGATGCGGACATTGGTCATGTCCAAGGGCAGCAGCGGATGCGGGGCTGCGGTGCGGAAGCGGATGGTCAGCGGGTCCACAACCTCAATCGCTTGAATAGGCCGCGAATAGGCCGCGAAGGATGAAGGGCTATTGGGAACATTGGGCAGGCGCTGCAGGGTGAAGGCAACATCTTCGGCGGTGAAGGGGTTGCCATTATGGAATCGCACATTGGGCCGCAGCTTGAATTCCCAGACATTCGCTTCCACCGCGCGCCAGCTGAGCGCCAGGCCCGGCTGGCTGTTCGATTTCGTGTCAGTATTGATCAGCTTGTCGAAAATGGTGTCGGCCACAGCGTTGTTGGGCGAAAGCTGATGGTAATGCGGGTCAAGCGAGGTCACGGGTGCGGCCACCGCCATGGTGACGCTTTGCGCCATGGCGCCCTGCAGCGAAAGGCTGATGACAGCCGTGCCAGCGGCCAGCGCCAGCTTGCGAAGATTACCCCTCATCCCAGACCCCCTGTTGTTTTTCAGACTAACCTCACTTCCTTCTAGCAGCGCGCGCGCGGCGCCGCTAGCATCGGCCCGTTCAGCAAAACAGGAGAAGTCGGCATGCCCCCCTCCCCTTCGCGCCTTCCAGCCCTTTCGCTCGCCGCCGCGCTGCTGGCGGGCATTGGCGCTTCCGGCGCCATGGCGCAGAACCTGACCATCGGCATTGGCGGGTCGCCCACCGCACTCGACCCGCATTTTTACAATGCCTCCCCCAATATCAGCCTGACGCAACACATGTTCGACCGGCTAGTGGAACAGGATGCAGAGGCGCGGCTGCAACCCATGTTGGCGCAAAGCTGGCGGCCCATTTCGGACACGCTTTGGGAATTCAAGCTCCGCCCCGGCGTGAAATGGCATGATGGGCGGGATTTCACCGCCGATGATGTCGCCTTCACCATCGAACGCGTGCCCAATGTGCGCAATAGCCCGGGCAGCTTTGCCGGCATGATCCGCGCCATTACCCGCGCTGAGATCATTGACCCGCTGACCATCCGCTTCCACACCGCCGCACCCCATCCGCTGTTGCCCACGGAATTGGCATCCGTGCAGATCATCTCCCGCCACGCTGGCGCCGGGGCGGAGACTGAGGATTACAATGCCGGCCGCGCCGCGATTGGCACCGGCCCTTATCGGCTCGCAAATTACCGGCAAGGTGACCGCACCGAATTCACGCGGAATGAGAATTACTGGGCCGGGCCGCAACCCTGGGCACGGGTTTCCTACCGCTTCATCGCCAATGATGCGGCCCGCACCGCCGCCTTGCTGGCCGGCGATGTTGATGTGATTGACCAGGTGCCGTCATCTGACCTTGAACGCCTGCGGCGCGATCAACGGATTTCGCTTTATGAAATCCAAGGGCTGCGCTTGATCTACCTGATCTTTGATTATTCACGGGCAGAGAACCCCGTTCTGGTCAGCGACAATGAAGGCAAGCCCTTCACGCGCAACCCCTTCCATGATGTGCGCGTGCGCCGCGCGCTTTCCATGGCGATAGACCGCAATGCTTTGGCCGATCGTGTCATGGAAGGCACCGCCAAGCCCGCCGGCCAATGGCTGCCGCCTGGCGCCTTTTCCTATAACCCCGATGTGCCCGTGCCGCGTTTTGATGCAGATGGCGCGCGGCGCCTGCTGGCGGAAGCAGGCTTCCCGCAGGGCTTCCGCCTGACGCTGATGGCGCCCAATGATCGCTGGCCGAATGATGCCCGCACCGCGCAGGCTGTCGCGCAAATGTGGACACGCGTTGGGCTGCGCACCGAAGTGCAGACCCTGCCCTGGACCACCTATGCCGCACGGAATGCTCGGCAGGAATTCAACGCCCGCATGGGCGGTTGGGGCAGCGTGACCGGCGAGGCTTCCTATATGCTGGTCAATATCTTCGGCACCTTTGACCGCGAGAAACGCCGCGGCGCCGCCAATTCATCGCGCTATTCCAACCCGGCGCTTGATGCGCTGACCGAACGCGCTGCCGCCACGCTGGATGATGCGGAGCGCGAAAAACTGCTGCGGGAGGCTGTGAAGATGGTCACCATGGACGAACAGGTGATGATCCCGCTGTTTCAATTGGTGAATGTCTGGGCAGCGCAGCGCGGCTTTGCCTATACGCCGCGCATGGATGAACGGACAACGGCCATGGCGGTGAAGCCGGCGAATTGAGAAACGGGCGTCGTTGGGCCAAAATGGCCCCACGGCGCTAAGGCTGCTCAAATTCCCGCGCCATGGGAACACGCTTCGCCCGCTCACGCACCGAGATATAAATCGCGCACGCAATCAATATCGCCACACCCACAAACGTCCAGCCATCGGGCATTTCGCCAAAGAACCACCAGCCCGCCAGGGTCGCCATGATCATCTCGGTATAGGCCAGCGGCGCCAGCAGCGATGCCTCGGCCATGGTATAGGCGCGCGCAATCAGAAAATGGCCGGCCACCGCAATCGCGGCCAGCAGCAGCAACAAGCCCCATTCCACGGTATCGGGCGGCTGCCATAAAAACGGCAGCGTCAGGCTCATCATCGCAGCACCCAGCAGGCTGGTATGGAAGGTCGTCATCAGCGGGTCTTCATCCCGCGCCAGCCGGCGCGTAATCAGCATGTAAAGCGCCATGCAGGTGCCGGAAGCAAAGGCCAACGCCATGCCAGGGTTGAATTCCTGAAATCCGGGCCGGATGATGATCAGCGTGCCGCAAAAGCCAATCGCCACCGCCGCCCAGCGGCGCGGGCCGACATATTCCTTCAGCAATAGCGGCGAAAGCGCCGTAATCAGCAAGGGCTGCACGAAGAAAATGGCCAGGCTATCGGCAATCGGCATGAAGGTGATGGCGGCGAAGAAAAAGCCCGTAGATCCCACCAGAAACGCCGCCCGCGCCGTATGAAAGCCAAGTCTTTCCGGCAGCAATCCGCGCGGCCCTACTGCGCGCCAGGCAAAGGGCAGGATGAAGACCGCACCGAAGAACATGCGCGCCCAGACGATTTGCAGAATGGGAATGCCGCCCTGGCCCAAGAATTTCGCGCAAACATCCAATAGCGGCAGCACCAACATGGCCACCACCATCAGCGCAATCCCCTGCCCTGTCCTGTGCTTTTGCAATGCCGCGCCGCCCCCCAAACCAAGCCACGCAAAAGACGATCCCGCCCCCCTTGGCAAGCGCTTGCAACGCCTGCGGCTTGAAGCCCTGCCGATTAGGCCTGATACTCAGCCGAAACGCCCCTTGAGGGGCGAACCAAAGGAGGTTTCATGCTACGCCGGATCGCCCTGACCCTGATCGCCCTTTGCCTGCCCGGGCTTGCGCTTGCGCAGGGCTGGGTGCCCGAACGCCCGGTGCGCATTATCCTGCCTTTCCCGCCTGGTGGCTCCACTGATCTTGTTGGGCGCATCCTGGCGGATCGCGTCAGCCGCAGCGCGCCGCATCCTTGGGTGGTGGAAAATCGCTCCGGCGCCAATGGCAATATCGGCATGGATGCGGCGGCGAAAAGCGCGCCAGATGGCTATACGCTTGGCGCCTGCACCATCGGCAATTGCGCGATCAATCCCGCCATCTATGCCCGCATGCCCTATGACATTGAACGGGATTTGATCCCGGTTTTCTGGTCCGGCAGTGTCATGAATGCGGTCGCCGTCAACAACAACGTGCCGGCGCAAACGCTCCAGGAATTCCTGGCCTGGGTGAAGGCCAATCCGGGGCGGGTGAATTATGGTTCCTCGGGCTTTGGGTCCTCAAACCACCTGATCCCGGAATTGCTGAATGGCCGGCTTGGCCTCACGCTCGTGCATGTGCCCTTCCGGGGCGGCGCGCCGGCCTTGCAGGCGCTGCTGGCCGGCCAGGTGCAGGTGATGATGGAAAACATCCCAACCAAGGTGCAAGCCATCCGCGCCGGGCAAATCCGCGCGCTCGCCGTCACGGGGCGTGAACGCGACCCGTCGCTGCCCGATGTGCCCACCTTCGCCGAAGCCGGCATACCCGATATCGTGGTGGAACCCTGGTTTGGCTTCATGGCGCCGCGCGGCACGCCCGATGCGGTGATTGCGGGCCTCAGCCGCCTGTTGAATGAAGCGGTGGCCGATCCCGAAGTGCGGCGCAAATTCGCCGATCTTGGCGTGCGCCCCGAAGGCGGCCCGCCCGAGCGCTTTGCCGCCCATGTCCGGTCAGAAATCGCCCGCTGGCGCGAGGTTGTCGAAACCAACAAGATCGAGAAGCTGAACTGATGCCCTATCGCATTGTCCTTGGCCGGCCTTTGCATCCTGCGGGCGCGGCGGTACTGGCCGCGCGGCCCGATGTCGAAACCATTGAAATGTTCGACCCGCCCGCGCCCGCCTTGCATGCCGCCTTGGCCAATGCGGATGGGCTGGTGGCCTGGCTGGAACGCGTGGATACGGCCGCACTTGCCGCCGCGCCAAGGCTGCGGGCGGTTTCCCGCATCGGGGTTGGCTTCGACACGGTGGATATCCCCGCCTGCACCGAACGCGGCATTGCCGTGATGGTGGTGAATGGCACGAATGATCTTTCGGTCGCCGAGCACGCGATGATGCTGATGCTGGGCGTGGCGCGGCGCGCGGTGGATTCGGATGCGCATATCAAGCAAGGTGGCTGGTGGCCGAAAGATGGGCCGCGCATGGTGGATCTGGCCGGCAAATCCGTGCTGGTGGTGGGCTATGGGCGGATCGGGTCACGCGTTGCGGCCTATGCGCGGGCTTTTCATATGAAGGTCATGGTGCATGACCCGCTGTATCATCCGGCGCGCATCGCCTCTGACGGGCATATCCCGGCGCGGGATTTCAAGCAGGCGCTGGCGGAGGCGGATGTGGTGACGCTGCATTGCCCCCTGATGCCTGAAACGCGTCATTTGATGGATGAGGCAGCCTTCGCCGCACTCAAGCCCGGCGCCATTCTGGTGAATACGGCGCGCGGCCCGATTGTGAAGCAGGAAGCGGTGGTGG
>JADCEX010000155.1 GCA_020249825.1 Roseomonas sp. | reverse complement strand
GCCGCGTGGCGGGCGGAAGCCCTGCCCTGGCCGTTGATGAGGCGCGCGCCCGGCCAGCCTGGCCAGCAGCGCCCATATCGGGTCCGCGCGAAATCTGGCCCCGCAGGAATTTTCGCCCATCAAGGCCAGCAAATCCCAGGGCGAAAGCGGCAGGCGGGGCGCTTGCGGCGCGGTGAAATCACCATAAAGCCGCATGGCCAGGAAGGCGTTCAACAGGAAAAGCAAGCCGCCAAAGCGGGTCTCAAGCAGCATGTCGGGCTGAGGCGCTGGCAGGGGCAAATCAGGTTCAATCCTGGCAGGGTCAGATATGGCTGCTGTGTTTGACGACCTCGCCCACGGCGGACCTTGCTCTGGCATCGGCACGGCCGGGCCCGTGAGGGGCAGGGCTGACGAAGCGCTGTCCATGGATGACCATTCAGGGGATGATTGCTCATCATGCCTATGGGTCTGCGCCGACGCCCGCCTGCCGGTCTTCCCCGCTCCGGCCGGTGCAGACGCAGCATCCGCATATCCCAAACCCGCTTCCGCCTTGGCCGCCGCGATACTGCGCGCGATCCCTTGGGCGAGGCGCGGCTCACGCGCGAGTGTCAGCGCCAGGACCAGTAGCCGCCATGGCGCATGGCCGCGCGGCAGGATGCTCGCCTCGGGCGCCAGTTCCCGCAAAGCCTCAGCCCCAGGGGTGGGCTGGAACCGTGGAACCCCCCAGCCGCCGGTAAGTGCTGCCGCCGGACCAGGCATTCGACGCCAGGCCGGCTTGCCGCTGAGTGCCACCGGCGTTGCGCGATCATTTGCTGCGGGCAGCGCAAGCCCGGCATGGCGCGCAAGCGCGTGCCATATTTCCTCTGCCGCCACCGGCCCCAGGCATTCGGCGACCAAGGCGGCCTCGCCCGTTGCGGCAAGCCGCTGGAATACCACCGGCACCAAGGTCAGATCGCGCCGCAGCGCATTGGCTAAGCCTGCCGCGTCCGGCGCAGGTGAGACACTCCGCCACCACCAGGATTGCGCAGCAATGCCGCGCGCAACATCCCGCGCGAGGCAGGCGAGCAGTTCCGCCTGATCAGCGAACCATACGGCTGTGCAGGCTGCCGGCACAGGACCAAGCGCTGGGCGCGCGGCGCCGCCTCCCGCCGCTTCAATCCGTGCCGCGACGCCTTGCGCCCACCGCCTGGCTGCCATGGGATCAACCGGCCCACGTGGGGCTGGTAATGCCAGGCTGCGCAGGTGAAGGATCGCCGGCGGTGATGGCCCAATTGGGTTCAGGCCCGCAAGCCAAGCCGGCAGCGCAACACCCATGCCTGCCGAAGGCACGACCGCGCGCCGCACTGCAAGGGATGCGGCCAAACTCACATGCTATCCAATGCGGCACGAGCGCCGTGCATGATGGCCGCGGCCTGCACCTCATCGCCGCCAAGCAAATTAGCGACGACGCCGATATCGGCCCTGGCCAAAGAATACACGGTTTCGATCCCGAACGATTTCAGGGCAGTCGCCTGACTGGGCGCGATAGTTGCCAAAAGCCCGACATCAAGCGCTTTGGCAGAGAGCAAATCGGCCTCGGCCGAGCTATCGGCGGCGTTGGCATCAACGCCCTTGACAGAGCCAAGCAAAGCCGCAGGCGCCAGCGTCACTGAAGCCGAGGTCATATTGGCGACCGCGCTGCCCACCAGATTATCAATCGGCACACTGTCGTCGGACGTCAGCGCTTTAATGATCGCGTCGCGCGGCTGCCCACCCGCCGCCGCTCGCACAAGCGCACCCTGGCTATCCAAGCCCAACCCGACCAACGTTTCGGTCAGGCCCGCGTCGAGCGCTAGCGCCCCCAAGGACCAGGCGCTTTCTGGCACAATTCGGCGCGCTTGCAAGACAAGGCGCCCCGCCAAGCCAGTGTCTCCAAGTTCCTTTCCAAGCGCCGCAGGATCCGCATTGGCAAGCGCAACATCATCGTTCAGGCCAAGCTGGTCGAGCGTCTTCTTCACCTCATCTGTTGCGCCGGCCAAGTAGTCGCGGTCCAGGTTGATCTTCTCGGTCCTTGCGACGGCTTCGAAGATAATGTCAGGTACCGGATCGAGCCAGCCTGGCCGAGGCCTTGGCCCGCGCAGCCGCTCCGCCCAAGAGGCAGCAAGGTCATCCAAAGTACGAATGCCAAGCTTTTCTAACTGCTCAACCAATTGATCATCAAGACCGGGGATCCTGGCCTCATTCACCCGGACGGGCACCCTGGTCTGCAATTTGGTCACGCTGATAGACACGGGGATGGCAATGTCGCCGAATACTGCCCAAGCAGGTGGTTTCTCCCGCACACTTGCTGCATTCCGCGCCGGCCGCCAAGCCGCGTCAACAAGAAGTTTGGCTGGACTTATAAATTTGATTTTCTCACCGCGATAAATCCACTTGAGGTAATCGCCCCAAGCATTCAACCAACCTGTGACTTTGCGATCCGGCGAAACATCGACCATTTCCTTCTCATCCCGCTCAGACACGCTGCCGCTCGTTTTGGTTGTCTTGTCCAATCCGCGGAGGAATATTTCACGGCTTGCCGGCAGATCATTCTTTTCCTCCAAAGCTTCAGGCACCATGCAAAGGCGAAGTTTGGCTGGCAGCTTCGCGTGAAGTCTTTGGACCGTGACGCAGCGTGCTGGTTGGGGAAGGTTCTTTTCCGGCTGCGTCCCCGGCTGAGTGGTTGGACTCGCTTGCGCGGTTGGCGCAGCGAGAATGACATCGAGCGTCCGGCCAGCTACCAGCGTCTGGGGTGCACTGATCGACGGCGGAAGGTTTCCGGCTATTGCCACGGCCCGATGCAAGCCGGCGGCGGCGCCATCAATGATGAAGCAGCGCCCGCCCGACACGCTCCAGGCAACATCCCTGACTTCTGGGGCAAGGCTGCCGCGCGTAGCTGTCCCACCACCAACCGGCTGCACTTCCAAAACAAGCCCGGCGGGGAGGGGATTGGCAATAATCACGCGCAGCCGCGGCGATGTCAGCCTGCGAAACACGAAGCCAAAGCGGTTCCCCCCATCCAGCACTTCATAAGGTGTTGCATTATCAACCCGGCCGCTGGCTGCCGGCGGCGGCAGCAATGCTCCCGGCAAATCCAACCCGGCGCGCAGCGCCGCGCCAAGCATAGCCGGGTCAACTGGCGTCGCGATGGCGGGCCCGTGATGGCCGAGAAAAACCGGCCAATCGGTGTTGGTCGGCAGGACGCCAACGGGTGGCAGGGCCGCCAAGTGATTACGAGCCGAAGACTGCAGCATACTTGGCTGTTGCGCGATCAGGTGCTGGAAATGAAGCATGGCCGCAAGCCCTAGGCGCCGCATCGTCGCCCCGGTCGCACGCCCATGGGCGGCATCTGCCTCCGACAAATCAAGCCCGCGTCGCACGGCCCAGGGATCGGGCGGTTCCAGCCCATTGCCGCGCCAGATCAGCAGCGCCAGCGGCACTTCACATTCGCCGAGCGCGCCAGACCCGGCCAGGGTCGCAATCGCCCCCACCTCACCACCAGCGCTGCCAGCGGCGGCTGGCTGTGCCGCCAGGGCGGCTTCGAGGGGGGCCAAGCCAAGGCAGGCGCTTGCCAGAACGCTGCGGAACATTATGCGGCTTTCGGGATCGCTGCGCCGCGCAAGGTCGGCGGCATTTCCGGCTGGTAATCCGATATCGCTAAAGGGCAATGGCACAAGGCGGAAGCACACGCCTTCGACCGCCCAGCGGCTACCGCAGGCCCCGCCAGGCAGGGCATTGGCCGCCAGCCCCGCTGCTGGGGCGCGTCCCTGGAAGCCGGAGACGCCGGAGATGGTCAAGATATAGGCGCCAACGCCTGATGGCAGGGCGGCGGTCGCCATGGGCGGGACGCAGACCTCAAAAAGGCCACCATCCGTCGGCGGCGCCGCAGACGATTGCACCAGCCTGATATCAGCCGGCAGAGGAAGTTCGATGACTTGCCCAAGCCCATCAAGGGCAAGTCCCGGCTCCACCCTGACCACGGGGGCGCCGGCGGCAGCGCCGGGCACCGGCGTGACCATCAGCCCATGGGCGACGCCCCTGCCAAAAAGGCGGCCGAGCTGTCCGCGCTTGGCCCGATCCGCCGCCTGATCGGCGCGCAGATCCTCAGCGGTGAGCAAGCGTCCATTGAAAAAATGCGTCCGCCTGATCCCGCCTTCAAGGATTGGCGCCAATAGCTCAGTCACGGTCATGGCCTTCCCCTCCTCAGTTGTTCGGACGGAAGCGGGTCAGCTCGACCATGAACTGACCACGCGCATTTAGTTCATCCTCCTTTGGCAAGGTTCCGCTGACAGTAATGACTGCCAGCTCCATCTCGGGGCCAAGTTGTTGGTCAATGTTGAATCGAATCAAATTTACCACCAGCAAGTTGGTTCTGCTCACGTCCTGCAAGGATAACGGCAGCGGCAGCACCTTCGGCACGATGACACTTTTTCCCGCGAGGTGTTCCGCTATGTCATTAGCAGCCGTGGACCAGGTGAGGAAAATACGGCCTGCGGCCGCGCGCGTCATCCGAAGGCCATTGCAGGCGCGCAATTTTGGGTCCACCGCAAGGCCGACCAGCCCGGCCGCCAGAATGCGAGCCTGCACGATGGGGCCAGTTTCGGAGCCGTCACGGGGTGCCTCAACAGCCCCCGCAGCCGTTGAAATGCCAGGTGCGCCGGCTGGAATGCCAAGCGTCAGGACACGGGTGGTAGGATTCAGCGCGGCAGTCGGCGCACTACCGGCCGGGAGGCCGCTAGCTATAACCGAGGCAATCCCTGCCCCAACTGGTCCCGCGGGCCCCGCTGCACCCGCCGCCCCGGCTGGGATGCCCAGCGTCAAGACGCGGGTCGTGCTATTCAAGACAGCCGTTGCAGGGCTTCCCGCTGTAATGGTCGTTGCGGTGACTGAGGCAATCCCTGCCCCCGCTGGCCCAGCTGGTCCCGCTGGACCCACCGTGCCTGCTGCGCCCGCCGGCCCGGCTGGAATGCCCAGCGTCAAGACGCGGGTCGCACTATTCAGGACTGCCGTCGCAGGGCTTCCCGCTGCAACAGTCGTTGCGGTGACTGAAGCAATACCCGCCCCCGCTGGCCCTGCCGGCCCCATCGGCCCGGCTGGCCCCACCGCGCCGGCCGCGCCGGCTGGGATGCCAAGGGCCAAAACGCGGGTTGTGGCATCCAACGCAGCCGTAGGCGCGCCGCTTGGCGCCAAGCCGCTCACCGTAACTGCGTTTATCCCCAGGCCCTGCGGTCCCTGGAGCCCACGCTCCCCGCGGTTGGTTGGACCGCAGAGCTGCCATTCCTGCCAGAACCGCATCGTGCCGAGCAAAGGCCGCTTGGTCTCCTCAACCACAATGCCCGCCGATACCGCGCGGCCTTGGGCATTAGTCGGGATCAGCAGTGTGCCCAGCAAAAGGCAAGCTTCCGGCCCCACAGATGGCGTGCCCTCCCCACAGCCTGCACCATCCAGAAACTCAGCGCGATGGCGTGGTCGGATTTCGGTGATCCAAACCCTGAGCGCGTCATTCAGCCAGGCGCAAGCGTCACGGGCGGCGATGCGAAAGCGCCGATAGGTCGGCGGGCTGGCCGGAGGCGAAAGATCCATAGTTGCAACATCAGGTGGCGACCCGATCGGCGCCTCAAGACGGCGCACCAGGGCCAAGAATTCGGCCAATGTGCCGCTTGGTGCTTCATCCTCAACCACCACAACGGCGCGGCGCAGCGCGCGCACAAACCGGCGCACTGCATCCTCCTCAGGCTGCGCTGGTGGCGTCAGCCGCAATTCAAGCCGCACATCATCCGCAATCCGAGAAGGCGCACGCAGATCGTCCTCGCTCCGGCATGGCTCACCCGGGATCAACACTTCGTCGCCGGGGCATTCCGCGTAGCAAAGCACAACATGCGCGGCGATCACGCCTGGCGGCGATGAACTGCGCGCCGCCTCCGCCTGAGTACGTTGCGGTTCCTTTGCGAGCCACCCGTCCAGCCGCGCGCATTGCGCGGTGGCAACGCGCACCAGATGCCCAGATGGCGTCAGCGCGGTACCAGGATCAATCCGCACCTCGGTCGTGCCATCGCCCGCTGCCGCAATCGCCACGCGCAGGCCAGAAAGCGTGCCATAGCCAAGCGCGTCGCGCGCAAGCCAACGGTCATGGCCGGATAAATACGCGAATTCCTGGTCAAGATCGTCCTTGCCCAGAACCATGCCGACCGCGAAATTGACGTGTTTCAGCGGATCAAGCGGTGCGCGTGCCGGAAGGGCGGTGGTAAAGTC
>JADCEX010000154.1 GCA_020249825.1 Roseomonas sp. | reverse complement strand
GAAAGTCAGGCTGGTGTTCGCGTCAATCGTATAGGCAAAGGCGAATTCCGCGCTGGAACCATTATCCGCCTGCGTCAGCAGCGTGGTGTTTTCAAAGCGCGTGGTGACCTGGCCGGTCACCAGCGAAACGCCCGGGTCAATACCTTCCAGCTTGCGATCCGCGCGAATGGTGCGGACCATTTCCATGTTGTTATTGAAGTTCAGCCGCGCGCCAGTCACCTGCGCCAGGGCCGAACCAGCACGGCTGATGCTGCCCTGGTGCTTACTGAAGCGCGTATAGGCCGCGCTGGTCGGCGTGCCGGCGGCAGTTGCGCCCGCGCGGCTGCTGCCTTGTCCCATCAGGCCGATAGTGGCCAAGACAGGGCCGGTAGGGCTGAGATCAATATCAAGGCTGCCCGCCCGGACGCCCGTGCAAATCTCGAAGGAAGGCACATCAGGATGCGCGATTTCGATGGCCTGGGATGGCAAGCTGGCCGCACCGGAACCGAACGTGTGGATGAAGTTCGGGCTGCTGCCCGTGGTGACCGGCGCGCCGAACAACAGGCGCAACCAATGGCCGAAATTGATCACGTCAATCGGCACTACGGCATTGCCCTGGACTGTCACGGTATCCTGAAACGGCGCGGCGGAATCGCGGCTATTGCCGACCGCCAGCACATCAGACTGGATCAGGGGCTGTTCCGCACCGAGATCAATTGACTGGAATGGCATGCGCAGCCAGTTGCCAGTCGGCGCGGTGCCATAAACGGCTTCTTTGATCATGTGAATGCGCCCATTGGCGCCAATGGCACGCGGCATGGCAGTATCCTTCTGGTCAGGAAAGCGGCGTTTCGGCCGCGGTGAATTGCAAGGTTACGGAAAAGCGCGCGGCACGCAGCGCGGCGGCGCCTTCAAATTCAATGTCTTCCAGATCGGCGGTGCCGACCTCGGCATACTCCACCGCACCGCCCAGCGTGCGGTTGGCGGACACGCCAGCGGACAAAGCAATCAGCAGCGCATCAATCGCCGTGGCGCGGGCGGCGGCAGTATTGCCGGCCACCACCAATTCCACCTCGGCGGCATGTTCAATGTGGTAGCGCAGCGGTGACATGATGGCTTCAGAAGTCACCGTTTCCCCATCCCGCACTACCACCAGGCCGCCGGCGGGCAGGCTTTGCGGATAGGGTTCATTGCGCAGCACCACGGGCTTCGGCGCGGGCCGGGCGGCGGCGGATGCGGTAATCTGCGTCACCAGCGCGGCAATCGCCGTTTCACGTGCGGACATTTGCGCGGACCTCCTTATCCCATTCCGCGACAAAGCGGCCCGGGATGCGCGCGGCGGCTTGTTCGGCGGGCTTGCGAATGTCCAGGCGCTTGGGCAGTTTCACGGCGGGCAGCAGCAGGAACATGGGGACCATGCCTTGGGCCAGCAGGCCGCGCGCCCAGGCTTCACGGCCCTTGCGATTGCCAGTGCCGACTTCCGCCACACCGCCTGCCATCAGCCGCGTGCGGCGCTGCTTGCCGGTGTTTTCGCCACGCTTCAAAGGCAGGCACCAAACGAAGCCCTTGCCGGATTTGAAAGGCCGCATGAAGGCTTGCTTGGTGGCCACCATCTGCGCCGGCGTCACACGCATGCCGCCATTCGCACGGCCACGGCGCCCGCGATCAGCGTTAAAGCCAGTCGGGATCGCCAAAAACTTCTTCCCACCCTTGGGCCGAATCATAGCGCCTTTTTCAAAGGCATCCACAATGGCCGGCACCTTGGACCAAACCAGCCCCGCCGCGCCCAAGCTTGGCCTGCTACGCGGAAAAGTTTGGGCACGCCACGCATTACCAAGGCCGCGCCCCTTGGGGCCGAAGGCGGCGTTGATCTGGCTGCGCAAATCAAGCTGCAGGCGGCGGGTTTCTTCACCCATCACGCGGGAAGCCGCGCGCGCGCCACCTTCCGCTTCCAGCTTCATGTATTCCGCGATATTGCCTTTGACCTGCGCCACAAACTTCATCTGCGGCACATCACCTGCCAGGCGGTTTGCGTGACATCGCGCATGGGCTGGGCCACCACAGTCAACACCGTGGCATCGGCCAGGGTGAAGGTATCGCCAATGGCCAGGCCCGGCAGATCAGCCACGGCCACAGAAAGCACGTCAGTCGCCTGCACAATGCCGGTGCCGAAGGCTTGTTCCGTCGCGTCTGGCGCATCACGCACCACACGCAGGGTCAAGGGCTGGCCCTGCCCCTGCGCGGAATAGGAAGCGGCCTCTGCCAAATCTGGATCAGCCAGGATTGTGGCGAAGGCATCATCCCAAGCACCCATAGTCAGGTGCGCTTTGCCAGGGCAACGACGCCCACATCATAGGCCGCGCTGGCGCCACTCACGGTAATGGATAGCCGCACGAACCCACGGCAAGCCCCAACATTGAAAGCCAGTCGCTGCGCAGAAGGGCCAGCGGTGACGGAAGTGAAGGCCGCGCCGACAACATCCGCCCAGCCGGTTGAACCATCAGCGCTATCCTGCAGCTTCACGGCCAGGGTCCCAGCCGTGGTTGCGATAGCCATTAGAATCGCCGTGGCGATGCCGACATAAGCCCGCACATCCAGCGCGGATGTGAAGGCCTCAGCGCCTGTCAAGCGGGCGGTGAGCGCATCCAGGATCAGCATATCGCAAGAACCATTCGGGTCTTGAAGCGCGGTCATGGCATTATTCTTCCAGCGGTTCATCCACCGCGATTTCTGCCTTGCCTGCGCCGATCAGTACGCGCGCGAAGGCTGCCGGCACCTGCATAATCTTACCCACTTCGTGGATTTCATGGGCGGCGGAAAACTGACGAAGAACGCGCACACGCACGCCATCCGCCAGAACCGGGGCAGCAGCGGCGGGGGCATCTGCCCCCGCCACCAGCGCCGCGGCCTCATCAGCCTTGGGCATCAGGTGATCGCCGTGGAATAGCTGAACGCGGCGGCATAACGCACGCCGATATCCACGCTGTAGAAGGCGCGCACCCCGGTGATGCCAGCCGGGAAGTTGGCGTAGGGGTTCACATCAAGTTCCAGCGCGCCCCATTCCGCAATCACAAGCTGGCTGAAATCACCAAACAGCATGCGGCCTGCGACGATCTGGGTGGAAGACATGGCAGGGAAACCCGCCACGCGGCCATCCATCAAGCCGCCTTCCCAAAGCGGCGTGTCCGTATTGGCGAAGCGCGACCGACCCGCCAACAACCCAGCCACTGCGGGCGCGGCGACATAGCCGGCGGATGCCGGGTTGATTAAGGCATTCGCCGCCAGCACATCGGTCTGGAATTCCAGCACGCCAGCATAACCCAGCGTGGCGCCGGCCACGGAACCAATGCCAGCGGTGCCGACAATACCAAGCGGCTGGCCGCTGGCGCCGCTGCCATTGATGGATGCGTTATCCACGGCCAGCGCCACCACCGCCGCCAGATCGTTCATCACAATCTGTTCGGCAGCCGGCGAAGACTGCAACATCAACTGCCGGGACACTTCGGTATAGGCCGCGACATTCTTCGGGCTGAGCGCCATCTGACCGAAGGTCTGGTCGCTTTCGCCAGCCGGCGTGGTTTCGTTCGCCAACCAGGCCGCCGTGGCAGCGCCGGTCTGCGTCGGCACAGTCACGTTGCCGACCAAGCCAGTCAGGTTGGTCGCGCCCATCCGCATCGCCACACTGCGCGCGCGCAGGATTTCGATGAAGGACATGTTTTCGGTTGCGACCAAGCGGCCACCGGCAGAAGCTGTCACAGCGGAAAGGTCGCGCTTTTGGATATCAAGCGGCACGAAGAAGCTGCGCTTGCCCCGTTTGGTGGCGAAGCGCTTGGACAGTTCCCTGTGCGCTTCCAGTTCCAGGCCGGCTTCCGACCAATCATTTTCACGCGCGGCGTTCAGGGCGCGGAACAGGCTGTAGCGCGCCACTTCCTTCGGCGTCATGTCCAGCATGGCAGGCGCCACGCCAAGCGGCTTGGCTTCGCCCTGGCGGGCCAGCAGCACTTTGCTACGGAAGGCTTCCAGGCTTTCGCCTTTCAGCACCGCGTCAACGCCCTGTTCGCGCACATTGGCCAAATCCGCCAATTCCATGATTTCCTTGCGGCGACGCGCCTCAGCAACATCATCAATTGCCCGCGCGGCGGGCGCATCCTTTACTTCCGGGTCCATGCCGGTCTCCTGCTTTTTGGGTTGCGGTTCAACAGAAGCCGGCGCTTCACGCCCAACGCCGACTGTCATATCAGCGGGGATTGACACCAGGCTCACTTCCAGCGGACGCCAGCGCACCGCGCGGTAAGTCTGCGGCTTCCCTTTTATCGCGGGCTCTTCGCGAATATCCAGAAGCTCATAACCAACCGACACATTGGTGCGAATGCCATCCGCCACGTCACGCATCACTTCTTCGGCGCGTGCGCTTCTTCCGAATCGCACTACAGCCCGGGCCACCCGGTCTTCGCCAAGCGTGACGCTTTCCACCACCCCCACCTGTTCGCGGGGGTTGTGATCCATCAGCAGCGGCGCGGTGCCGCCACCAATCCAGCCACGGTCCATTTCGTTTTCCGCGTGGCCAAGAACTTCGATTCCCCAATAACGCTCGACCGGCGCTTCAGATGAAAACGCCAATTCGATGCTGCGCGATTCCTCATTCAGGTTGGCGCGTTCCAGCGCCACCGTGCGGAAGCCGCGGCGGTCAAAATTTTTCGGCAAGGGCATGGTTCAATCCTCGTCGTCTGCGTCAGGTTCCGCCTGCGCGGCAGGCGCGGCGGCGGGCGGTATCAGATCACCCATCAAGGCTTTCTCGGCCTTCAGTTCAGCGATGGTTTCAGCAAAATCGCCGCCCTGCGCTGCCACCGTGGCCGTGCGGCTGCTGATGCCAAGTGCCACGGCTTTTTCCACCGCCGCCACTTCCTTCAGCGGGTCCACCCATTGCCAGCCGCGCGGCACGAAATTGGGGGCATCAAACTTCCACATCTTGCCAGCCGGCAGGCCAAGCGCGCCCGTGATCAGTGCTTCGCGCAGCCATGCGGTGAAGACCGGTTCACACAAGCCAGAAATCATCCAGTGTTGCAGGGTGCGGAATTCGTCGCGATCTTCCAATTCCGTGGCGCGCAGCGCAGAGTAATTCATCCCCTCAGCATCATTGGCGAAGGCATTATAGGAAACGCCCGCACCCGCTGCGACGGGGCGCAGCATGGCGGAGACGAATTCCTTGAAGGCAGTCGTCGGGTGCTGGGGGTCGAATTGCTGAAAATCCACACCCTTGGGCAGCAATTCAAATGTGCCAGCAGAAGCTTCTTGCACCAGCGCGCCATCCTCAGCCAATTCGCCATCCGGTTCCGCGTCAGCGTCAATCCGATAGAACCCCATCTTGGCGGCGGCCACGCGCGCGGCGGTCAATTCCGCTTCGCCGTAGCCATCCAGCATGGCCAGCGCGCGAATACCGTTGCTGATCCAGGGCACACCACGGATCTGCTGAGGCCATTCCGGCAGGAACAGATGAAGCATTTCCTCAGCCGGGATGCGCACGCGCTGACGCAGCGGCACATTCAAGGCGGCAGGGTCATCATTCGGCACATGCGCGCGCATCCAATACGCGGCGGGGCGATTGAAAGGCGTCAGTTCCACACCAGCGCGCACCACATTTCCGCTGGCGGTGCCTTCCGGGCGCCCATTCACATCGGTTTCAAGCTGCGAAGGGTCCAGCATTTCAATTTGGAACCCGAATGGATTACCGCCCTTGTGCAGGCGGATCAGGGCTTCACCATCCCGCGCCACGCCCAGCACCACCAGGCCGCACACGTCCAGCCAGGAATGACGGCCCGTTACATCACACACGCCGCGGCGTGCCCATTGCGCAAAGCCCGATTCAATACGCTGATTTGCGTTTTCATCTTTGCCGGTGCCGCGATCATTCATCACCTGCATTTGCAGCGTGAAGCCCTTGGGCCCAACCACATTGCGGCGCAGGCTTTTCAGGAAGCCCGCCGTATAGCCTTCATTCTGCGCCAGCCACCGCGAACGGTTGCGCAGCGTGTCCAACTGCCAGCGAATATCGCGGTTTGGCGCAAAGCCATGCCCACCCGGCAAATCCGCCAGCAGGCGAGAAGGCTGCGCTGCCATCCAACCACTTTGCGCGCGCACCTTGGGGCCAACAGCGGACCAGGTGGCTTGCGCGCCGGGGCTGCGCAGAATGGGCGCGGCGCTTTTGCGGCGGCGGAAGAAATCCAGCAGCGCCATATCAGGCCCTTCCCATGCGTGTCAGCACAATCCGCCGACGCGGGCGGCCAGAAGCCAGCGCGGCGGCTTCGGCTTCGCGGCGTGCTTCGCCGGCGTAGTAATCCCTCAAGCTCAGCAATTCAGGGATCGGGATGCGGGCGATTTCCCGATCACCAATCTTGATGCTGCGCTGATCCTTGCTGGCGCTGCCTTCCAGCATGGCTTCAATCGCGGCCAGGGTGCGCGTGGCATGGCCGCGCAGATCACCCGTGATGGTGGCCGGGTTGGGCAGAATCAACAGCCCGCCGCTATATACCTGGAAGCGTTCAGCGGCCTTGCTAACCCAGCCGATCAACGTCACCGGAACGCCGCGCGCCCCGATGGTCAGCGCAGCAGTGTTTGCCGCCGAAGCCGTGGCCAGAAAACCATCGCCTTCTGCAACGGCACTGATTGAAAGCGCCACACCAGTGCCAACCACGCGCCAGCTATTCGCCCAGCCTGCGCTGGCCGGGTAATCCGCGCTTGCCCAGCGCCAAGACCATGTGTCGCCCGCCGTCGCGCGGAGCGGCGGAGCATCCAGCGTTGCCATACGGGTTTCCTTAGAAGCGCGAGGCAAAGCCTGCGCGGGGCTGTTTCCAGAAGCGGCCGCGCCCAGGTTTGGCGGGCGGCGGCATCTTAATCATCGGTTTGGTTTCTGCCGGCGCATCATCATCCGGCAAGGCATCTGGCGCCGCCAGATCATCGGCATGTTCTTCAATATCCAGCGCGGGCTGCAAGGCACGGCGGCTGGCCTGATACTGGTTCAATTCGCGCGCTGCGCGCTCCCAATCCGGCTCTTTCCAGCGATCAATCCCGAGCAAAGAAGCCGCCGCACGGGCATAAACGCGGCCATCCAGCGCTTCATTTCGCTCTCGCGTCTTCACCCATTCCTGCCGAAACACCCCGGCGCGGACTTTATGGCGGCGGATTTCTTCCGAAACCAACTGCCGGCAGATTTCTTCGCCGGCCAAATGCTCTGGCAGAAACACATAACCGGGCGGATAAGGCGCACCGCTTTCGACCGTGGGCTTTTCCAGACGCAACTGGCCGTAGAATTCACCCTTCAGGTAGCTTGAACCAACCAGCCAGGGCTTTAACTGGCCCACGCGCTTGCCGGAACGCTTCACATCCACCTTGCCGCCTGGCGCGATGGCCTGGGGCTGATTATCGCGGCCCTTAACCGCGATCACCTTGCGCGCGCCCATTTTGCGCACGAAGGCATAGACCTCAGCCGTGGTGGTGCCGTCACCCGAATCAACTGCGGATAGGCGGATGGGCAGCGCGCCGCCCGATTCGTGCGGATAGACCGTTTCCAACACTGCGGAGACCTGCTCCCAGGTCCGCCACGCGAAGGGGCTACCCACCACCACCACATGATCCACCAGCCAGCTTTGCCGAAGGCGACCCCAGGCCCAGATGAACAACTCGATCCGGTTGCGCTGAACGTCAATCCCGGCGGTCAGGACCAGCCCGCCCTTCGGAACGGTGCCAGGCGCCCAGCTTTCGCGGCGATCGTAAAGCCGCTGGAATTCCGGTGCTTCACCCGCAATGCGCCAGGCGCGGCCCAGCTTCTGCTGGGTGAAGGTTTTCAGGCCTTCGGGATCGTCTTTGACTTCTTCGAATTCGGCAGCCAAATCCGCCCAGGAAATGGTCGGGCTATAAAGAGCATTGATGGCGAAGCCCGCATGTTCGGTTAGCAATTCCGGCTTTGCGTGCACCCATTCGCCCTGCGCGAGCATCGCCGGGCGATGGATCGGGTCGATTCCTGTGCCGCATTCGCTGCAATGGTATTGTGCCGCTTGCGGCTGCCCCTTCGGCCAGCGCAGGCTTTCCCATTCCAACGTCTGCTTGGTTTGGCAATGCGGGCAGGGCACCAGAAACTTGCCCTGGCTGGAAGCCTCATAAGCTGCAGTGACGCGGCAGGAATCTTCTTCCGCCGGCGTGCTGACCTTCAGGATTTTCTCGCGGCCCGCATAGATGATGGCGCGGGCTTCAAGCTGGCGAACCGGATCACCGCGGCCATCCGCGTCCATCGGATAGTCAGAAACTTCTTCCATCAGCAGCACCCGGGCAGATCGCATCTGCAGGTTGGCCGAAGAATTGGCGGTCAGAAGCTGCAAATACCCGCCAGGGAACCGCTTGAAGGTGGCAGTGCTTTCCTCACCAGATCGCGCCACCACTTCTTCCACGCGCGCAGCCAAGGCCGGGCTGGCGCTGATCATGGGATCAAGCTTCAGCCGATTATAGCCGCGCATCATGTCAATGCTTGGCAGCATCACCAGCACGGGGGCCGGCGTTTCGGCCATCACTTGGCCGATAAGGTTTAGCGCAGCCTCAGACCCGCCGATCTGCGCGGACTTCAGGAACGTCACGCGTCTGGCCGGATGGCTCAGCGTCATCACTTCCATGATCTGGCGCAGATAGGGCACCCGATCAGTCTTCCAGCGACCAGGCCAAGGGCTGCCCGATTCGGCCGCCACAATGCGTTCCGCTTCCGCCCATTCCGCCACGTTACGCGGGGGAGCCACGCGGCAAGCCAAGGCTACTGCATTCAGCAGCAGCG